>DASROG010000339.1:0-2093 GCA_035646995.1 Myxococcaceae bacterium | reverse complement strand
GCTCGGGGTGGCGCTCGACCGGGCGAAGCGGAGGGAGCCCCTCCTCGGGGTGCTCGTAGGGTGACGACATCGCCTCCAGCGCGGCGGCGTCCTCGGGAAGCCCCCAGTCGGTGAGGGCGAAGGTGTCGGGTGCGGTGACGGTGACGCGGCGATCGCGGGCGCGACGGGCCATCGCCGCCAGACGGGAGAGCATCGTCTGTTCTGGCGTCTTCCCGACGTGGCTGAGGAAGCCCTGGGCGATCGACCGCTCGGTGATCTCGACCGAGGTGAGCGGCTGGCCAGCGGCCTCCAGGACCCGGAGCGCGGCCTCGTAAAAAGTCATGTGGGCGCGGGAAGGTAGCGGGACCGTCCGCCCGGGTCAATCAACGGGGAGACGGCCCGGACGTTTCGGCCAGTCGGCCCACCTCCTCGTTCCGAGCATTCAGCAGCAGAGTCTCTCGCAACCCCGACAGCTGTCCCAGGATCCGGTCGAAAGGGATCATTCGCTCCGGAGCGAGTGAGCGTTCCAGTGCGAGTCGCAATGCCTGGGCGAGCTCCTCGGTTCTCGTGAGGCGCGAGAGAGCGGGCTCGAGCCAGGCCGGGACCGGCGACATCTCCGCGAGCTCCTCCGGCGGGAGGCTCCATCGTTGCACGCAGGACTGGAGCGCTTCTGAGGCACCGACGAGGGACCGGATCGCCCTCCTCACCGAAGGCGGGACTTCCGCGTCAGAGTTGCCGGCGTACCTGCGGAGCTCGTCCGCCGCGCAGGCCTCGTCCCCGAGCAGGCGCTGAGGCGTACGGTCTCGGGTACCTCACCGGCTTCGCGCTGGATCTCCTCGGCGATGATGGAGTTGCAGAGCCCGATGCACTCGTCACAGATGTGAACATTTGGCCCGGCGATCAGCTTCTTCACCCTCGCTCTGTGACTTCCCGCAGAACGAGCAGCTCAGGTTGACGACGAATTCCCTGCGCATGCGGCAACTCCACGGGACTTGCGCTTGCAGGGCGTCACCGCCCGTGCAAAGCACCCCCACTCTCGCATGCTCCGCATCCGGATCGGCCGACGCTGGACCCGCGAGCGCGGGACCGCCCCGCACGATTCGGTGTCCCTGGAGCTGGACGGGGTCGCCCTCGTCGACGGGGCCGAGGACGAACCGCTCCTCCCACTGGTCGAGGCCCTCCTCGGATGCACGAGCGCCCTCGCCCGCGGCACGGCCATGGCCGACGTCTCGTTGCCGGAGTCCGGGCTCGTCCTCTGCCTGGAGAACACCGAGGACGGGTGCGCCTTGCGCATCGCGTCGCTCGCCCGGCCCGCGCGGCTGGTGCGCCGCGTGCGGCTCGACTGGTCCGAATGGTGCGAGGCCGCGGTGCGGATGGGCGAGCAGTTCCTCAGCGACCTCGAGGAGTCCACCGTCCCCGCGGCGAGCCGGCGGGCGGTTCGCGAGCGCCTCCGCGCGCTCCGGCACCCGTCACGCCTGGCGCCGCCGCGGCCGGTGGCCCCCCTCGGGCTCCGCCTCGGCGCGGCCGGACGCGCCCTGGTGCTGCAGCTGAACGACGGCTCGGCGCTGCTCGAGCGCGCCCCGCGCGGAAACGCCGCGGCGCTGGGGGCGCTCCTCGGCTCGGGGCGCATCTGGATCTCCGGCGCGCCCGACGGCTGGCAGCTCAAGGGCCCCGTGCTGCTCCACGTGCTGGAGCTGGTTCGCTGCGGCGAGGAGGTCCAGCGCGCGCTGGGAACCAGCGTCGAGACGGTCGAGATCCAGCTGCCCGACGGGCCCTCCCGGGTGTCTCTCCGGAGCCCGGGGTGGACCCTGGGCAAGGAGACCCTTCCCTGGACCGCCGAGGACGTCGCGCGGGCGCTGCTCTCGCTCGGCGCCTCCGCCGCGCGCGCGGTGCGCTGGGCGTTTCCGGGGCAGCGGCGGAACCCGCACCTGGAAGAGCTCGTCACGCGGTCCGAGGCGGGCCTCGCGCTCCTCCGTCCGCTGACGGGCGAGAAGCGGGAGCGCGTGCCGGTCAAGCGGCGGAGGCCCGCCCGAGCGGCCCGGGCAGTCCGGCCGCTGCGGCGCGAGGGCAGCATCCGTCGCCTTCGCTTCCTTCCGGTGTCGCATGCACCGGGC
>DASROG010000338.1:0-2474 GCA_035646995.1 Myxococcaceae bacterium | reverse complement strand
TCCCGGGTCGAGCCCCGCCGGGGAGCGGGGATGGTGTTGGGCGAGGCGGCGGAAGGTCGAGGTACACCTCGTCGAACCCCTCCCGGACCGCGCGGAGCAGCTCCTTCATCCGCGGGCTCGCCAGGAGCTGGGTGGGCTCCTCCGGCGCCTGCCCCGAGGGGATGACCGCCAGCCGGTTGGCCTTGAACCGGCGCACCACCTCGCGCAGCTCGGCGTCGCCCTGGAGCAGCTCGGAGAGCCCGGGACGCGCCCGGAAGGCGAGCAGCTCCGCCACCTGCCCCCCCCGCAGGTCGGCGTCGATCAGGAGGATCCGGCGGTCCGGGTTGGCCCGGGCCGAGGTGAGTGCCAGGTTCACGGCGGTGACCGTCTTCCCCTCGCCCGCGAGCGCGGAGGTGAACGCCACCAGGCGCATCGGCCGCTGGGTGCGCAGCCGCTCCAGCCGGTAGTAGAGCGACCGGTACTGCTCGGCGGCCACCGAACCCGGCGCGGTGAGCGAGACCACCCGGTCGTTCACCGGAGCGGGGGTCACCGAGCTGCCGTCGGAACGGTGGATGAAGTTCGCCGCCCGTCCCTCGTTCGTCGTCTCGTTCTCTGGCATCACGGAGTGCATTCCTCAGTTCAGGCTGTCGTCCGCGCTCTCGCGCGGTGAGCTGCGCAAGGGAGACGCGGGGAGAAGGACACGGCGCTCGCTCCGGCCATTCATCGCCGGCACGATGGCCAGGACCGGCAGCGGGAGCTCGCCGCGGAGCTGCCGCTCGTCGTGGATGCTCTCGTCGCGCAGCTCGAGCATCACTCCGGAGAGCACGCCGGCCCCGAGCGCGACCACCAGCACCACCATCAGACCGCCGAAGCGGTCCGGCTTCGCCGGAGCCACCGGCGGGGCCGCGGGGCTGACCAGGCTGAACAGCCGGGGAGCGTTCCGGGCCTCGATCTCCTGGGCGATCTCCGCCTCCACCTTTCGCCCCATGACCGACTGGTACTTGGCCTTGGTGATGTCGTACTCGCGCTCGAGCCCGGCCAGCTCCGCCGCCCAGCGCGGCGTCTGGTCCAGACGCGCCTGGTACGTCTGCTTCTCCTTCTCCAGCCCGTCGATGTCGCGCTGGATGGCGGCGACCTCGCGGCCGGCGCGGGTCCGCTCGTCCCGCTGGACGCCCAGGCGCGCGTCGGCATCCCGCACGCGGGTGCGTGCCGACTTCAGCTCCCGCGTCAGGCGGACCACCTCGGGGTGGTCGTCGGTGTACTGGGTCCTGGCTGCACCCAGCTGCTGCTCGAGCTGGTCCACCACCGTCTGCGCACGGCCCACCTCGGTGTCACCGCCGTTGCGCATCAGCGCGAGGTCGCTCCGCCGCGCCTCGGTCGCCCGAAGCTGCTCGGTACGCGCCCGGACCTCGCCCGAGAGCCGGTCCAGCTGGCGCATGTTGGCCTCCATCTGCTCCGGCAGCTCCCCGACGTGGGCCACCTTGAAGGCGATGATCTTCTGCTGCCAGGCGTTGACCGCGTCCTGGAGCTCCTTGACCTGGGCATCGAACACCCGGGTCGCGTCCGCGGCCTGCGCGGCGCGGGTCTCGTTGGTGAGCTGGGCGAAGACGGTGGGCACCAGGTTGGCGATGTCCGCCGCCTGCTTCGGATCGTTGGCGCTCACCGTGACCTCGAACGCGTTCCAGGTGGGCTTGACGTCGATCGCCTCCCGGAGCTGCTCGATGGCCGCCTCCTTCCCGCGGCGCGCCACCAGGTCAGGATGGAGCTTGAGCTGATCCACCACCCGCCCCAGCACCGGACCGCCCAGCATCGCCTGGCGCAGGCTGAGGAGCCTCGGCTCCACGTCGCCAACCGTGCGCTGCACCAGCTGGGCGTCGGTCTGCTGCGGCTCGACCCGCACCACCGAGGTGGCCTTCCACACCTTGGGGCGAGTCATGACGTAGGCCGTGCCCACCACGAGGACCAGCGCGATCACGGCGATGACCACCCAGGGCCTCCGCCAGAGCGCCCTCGCCACGTCGTCAATCGTCAGTCCACGATCCATCGTCTCTCCGTCAGAACGCGTCCACCGTCAGCCGCGCGGCCACGATGTTGCGGGTGAGGCTGGTCTGTGCGGGGTCGACGCTCCCCACCTGGTCGAGCCGGTCGTAGCTGGCCTGGATCGCCACGTGCCGGTTGAAGCGCCACTCCGCACCTGCTCCAAGCCCGTAGCCGGCCGCCACGCCCTTCTCCTGGTCCACCTTCAACGGAAACACGCCGATGTTGGGCACGGGGCCGTTGCGAAAGAAGCTGCCGTACCCGAAGAGGCGTAGCTTCTCGAGCACCTGCCAGCTCAATGTGAGGCTGGAGTAATCCGCCCACACCGCAGTGCTGAACCCGCTGGCGCCCACGAGGTCGTGGCCGACGGCGAAGACCCACTCGAGCCGCTTGGTGATCTTCTGGCCGACATCGACCTCGAACCGCGGGACGACTCCGTTCTTCGAGGGGTCGAGGTG
>DASROG010000337.1:0-3098 GCA_035646995.1 Myxococcaceae bacterium | reverse complement strand
AGTACCTTCCGGTGATCTTCCTCCCGCCGGGCATCGGCGTCATCCGCGAGCTCCACGTCGTCCGCGGCCGCGGTCGCCGGCTGCGGGAGCACGGTGGCGGTGGTGTGGGGTCTCGGCGCGTTGATCGGGCTTCCGCCTCTGCTGATGAAGGCCGCCTCGCTCAAGTCGGTCACCCTTCCCGTGGCGCTCGGGCTGGCCGAGATGGTGCACACCGAGCCGGGGCTGACCACGGTGTGCGTCTTCACCAGCGGCCTCATCGGCAGCGCGATCGGCCCGGCGCTCCTGAGCCGCGTCCGCGTTCGCTCGCCGGTCGCGCGGGGGCTCGCGCTGGGGACGCTCTCCCACGCCATCGGCACGGCCCGGGCGCTCGAGGAGAACCCGCTCGCCGGTGCGGCCGGGGTGGTGGCGCTCACACTCTCCGCGGTGCTGATCGCTGCCGGGGCGATCGTGCTCTCGGTGCTGTTGGGCTGACGCCTCAGCGCTCGAGCACCGCTCCCCCGCGCCCAGCGGGAGGCTCGCGGAGCGGCGCACGAGCGCCGCGCGCCCAGGCTCACGCGCGCAGGGGCGCGCAAGCGATGAGGCTCAGCGCGCCGGCTCGAGCTTCCCGGGGCGGCGAAGCATCTTCTCGATGTCCATGACGTGGGTCTCCTCGCCGTGGACCATCTTCCGGGCGTACTCCTCGAGGACCACGCTCCTCCCCTCGGTCTGCTTCAGCAGCTTCTTGTAGGCGGCGATGCCCTCCAGCTCGTGCTCCAGGGCCTCGCGGAGGATCTGATCGATGTCGTGCTTGTGGGTCTCCAGCAGCTTGCCGATGGCCAGCGACGGGTGACCTCCGAGCGCGGTGACGTACTCGCCCGCGGCAACGGCGTGCGCCAGCGCCTCCGTCGCCTGCGAACGCATCCAGGAGACGATCGGGATGCGGGCGTGCCCGAAGATCATCAGCGAGTAGTGCGAGTACCGGACGACCCCCGCCAGCTCGAGCTCGAGGATCTCGTTCAGGGTCGCGATGACCGCGCTCGACTCCGACTCCTTCATGATCCACCTCGCGTCCGGAGACGATGAAGATGCCACCCCGGGAGGCGCGATCTCGCCGGAAGGCACGGTCGGCGTCCAGCACCCTCGCAGGTGAACCGGCGAGGGCCGCCGGCGACACCCACTGCGCGGGCTCCGTCCGGAACGCGGGCTTGAGCTCGCCTGCCCCGGGGCCCTCGGGACAGCCGCCCGTGAAGCGGGGGGCCGGGAGGGACGGGCCGGCCGCGCCGAGAGGCGCCGCCGCTCAGCGGGCGAGCCGCGCCGGGAGCTCGGTCAGCGTGGCCACCACCAGGTCCGGCTCGGCGATGCCACCGCCGTCCCACTGCGCGCGCGGAGAGCGCCGGACCCACGCCGCCCGGAGCCCCGCCGATCTCGCGCCGAGCACGTCCCAGGCGTTCGCCGAGACCAGCCAGGTCCGCTCCGCGCCTTCCCCTCCGCGGGCCACGAGGTGCTGGTACACGGCCGGGCTCGGCTTGTACGTCTTCACCTCGTCCACGCTCACCACGTCGGTGAGCGGGGGGATCAGCCGCGCATGGGTCAGCAGTCCCCGCAGCGTCGCGCCGACGCCATTGCTGAAGGCCACCAGCCGGTGTCCGGCCTCGGCCAGCTGGACCAGGCCCTCGGTGGCATCGGCGAACGCGGGGAGGCGGCGGTACGCGTCCAGCAGGCCCACCTCGGCGGTCCGGAGGTCCACGCCGAGCATGGCGCAGGTGATCCGGAACGCGTCGCGCGTCACCAGGTCGAAGTCCACATAGCGACCCATGAGGGCCCGACGGAAGGTCCAGTCGATCTGCCGCTCGCGCCAGGTGGCGGCGAACCGTTCCGCCAGCTCACCCACGTGCTCCCGCAGCGGGCCGTCCATGCCGAGCGGGTCCACCAGCGTGCCGTACACGTCGAAGCCGATGAAGGCCATGCCGGTCCTCCTCCGGTGAGAGCGCCGAACGCCGCGGATGCTCCACCCTGGCGGCCACCGAGAGCAATCCTCGGGCGGTGCAGCGCGCCGAGGCCAAGGCCGACGAGGGGGCGCGCGTCGGTCCGGACGGTAGGATGGATGCCGTGCCGGCTCCGTCCGCCGAGGCCCGGAGGATCCGCGGCGAGTACTTCACGCCGCCGCCCCTGGTGGAGGCGGTGCTCGCCCTGGCCCTTCCCCGGATCGGACCCGGGCGGCTCACCGTCGTGGATCCGGCCTGCGGGGACGGCGCGTTCCTCGCCGCCGCCGCACGCGTCCTGCCCGGGGCGCGACTGCACGGGCTGGAGCTCCACCCGGCGAACGTCGCCGCAGCTCGCCGCTCGGCTCCGGGAGCACGCATCCTCACCGGAGATGCGCTCCGGGGCGGCTGGGATGCCCTGCTCGGGACCCTCCCGGAGGACGGGGAGGAGCTGTGGCTCGGGAACCCGCCCTACAACGGAACCTCACCGCTCCTCCGCGAGGCGAGGGCCTATCGCGCGCTCCGCGCCCGGCTCGCGCTCGACGACGCGCTTCCACGCGGGACGAGCCTTCGCGACGACTACGCCTTCTTCCTCCTCCTGGCCTCGGAGCGGCTGGCGCACCGGCCCGGGGTCCTGGCCTGGGTGACCTCGGCCACGTTGCTCGACGCGTTCCTCTACGCGCCGCTGCGCCGGCGGCTTCTCGATCGGCTCGCGCTGCGCGAGGTCGTGGACCTGGGCGCGGGCGTCTTCCCCGGAACCCGGGTGCGGACCTGCATCACGGTCTGGTGCAGCCGGCGAGGTCCCGCGCCCTCTCCGAGGTTCCGGGGGTGGGCACCGGGCACCGGGCCCGTGGAGGCCGCTTGCGCGCGGCCGCTCCCGGTGGAGGGGCCGGAGTGGAGCCTGCGCCCGGTTCCGGCGAGTGCCTCGCGGCTGGACGCGCGCTGGCGGGGCACCGGCGAGCCGCTCGACGTCCTCGTCCCGGTCAGCTGCACCGGGCTCAAGACGCGCTTCGACGAGCTGCTGGTCGACCTGGACCCGGAGGTGCTCCTCGCTCGGGTCGAGGCCTTCCTCCACGCGCGGGACCTGGCGCGCTTTGCCCGGGCGCACCGCATCCCCGAGCCGCTCCTTCCCAAGCT
>DASROG010000336.1:0-17300 GCA_035646995.1 Myxococcaceae bacterium | reverse complement strand
CCACGCTCAAGCCCGGCTCGAGCAGCGACGGTCACGGCTCGGCCGCCCTCACGGCTGACTCGGTGTCAGCGACGGGTACCGCCAGGGTCGCGACGCTGGCGGTGACGGTGCCGACCAGCTCCGGCGGCGGGGACGGAAGCGGGGGCTGCACCGCGGCGCTCGGGCCACCCGCACCGTGGCTCGCGCTCCTCGGGCTCGTCGCGCTCGCGCGGCGGCGGCGCCGCTAGGCGGAGGAACGGGCGGCTCGCGTGCCGGCGAACCGGTCCGCGAGCCATGCGAGCACCCGGTCCCAGCCTTCGGCGTGGCCGCGGGTCGACTCGTCCGACGCCAGGCCCCGGTGGTGCAGGCTGAGCCGCGTTCCCCCCGGCACCTGTTCCAGCGTGTAGCGGACGATGCTCTGCTTGTACTGCTCCCAGCTGGGCTCCCAGGTGTACTCGAGGAGCCGCGGGGGCTCGACGGCGAGGACCTCGCCTCGCACCTCGCCGGCGCCCTCCGCGCTCCGGGCCTGGCAGCTCCACTTCCCGCCCGGGCGGAGGTCCACCTTCCAGTCGTGGGTCTGGTAGAGGTCCGGGCTCCCCCACCAGCGGGGCAGCTCGCCTGGATCGGTGAGCGCCCGGAAGACGGTCTCTGGCGGGGCGGCGATCTCCACCGTCGCATGCACCGTCCCGGCCTGCACGTCGGCCACTGCGGTCATCGGTCTCCTCCCTCGAGGTGGCGCTTCAGGCTCTGGAGGTTGAGCGCCCAGAAGGCGCGGTAGCCCTCGATCCACCGGTACGCCTCGGCGAGCGGGGCGGGGTTGAGCTCGTAGCGGCGGAGACGGCCCTCGCGGCGCTCGCTGACGAGGCGGGCCTGGCGGAGGACACGGAGGTGCTTGGAGATCGCCGGACGGCTGGTCTTGAAGTCCCGGGCCAGCTCGTTCACCGGGCGACTCCCGGCGCGGAGCCGGTCCAGCAGGGCGCGCCGGGTGGGGTCGGCGATGGCCCGAAAGACGTCGGCATGTGCGCGGGCCCGGTGCATCTGGTAGCCAAATGGTTACCAGATGCCTGAGCTCGGCGTCAAGTGAGACCGCGGACCCCGAGCAGCGGTCCCCGGGGCTCCGGGTGGCTGCCGGAGGAGCGGCAGCCGATCACCTCCCGGAGATGCTCCGCCGCCTCGGCGCGGCGATCGGCGGCGGTCCGCTCCGCCTCGGCGTCGTCGTTGTGGGCCTCACGGACATGGGTGAGGTGCCCGTGCAGGGAGAGGAGGTTGCTCCAGATGCTCATGACCAGACTCCTTACGTCTTGAGTTCGGCCCAAGAGGTAATCCAGCGCATGAGAGGAGAACATGCGATAGTTTCTCAAGCGCGGTTTGAGCAGCGCTCAAGATGAGCAAAGTCCCCCTCCACGTGCTTCCGGGCTTCGTCGCGGCCGCGCGGGCCCGGAACCTCTCGCGGGCCGCGGCCTCGCTGCACGTCACCGTCAGCGCGCTGAGCCACCAGATGCGGGGCCTGGAGGAGTGGCTCGGCCAGCGCCTCTTCGACCGGGGGCCGCGCGGGCTCAGCCTCACCCCGGCCGGGGAGCGCCTGTTCGGGCAGGTGGCGCCGCACCTCGATGCCATCGCAGCCGCGCTCTCCCCCCAGCCGGCGCGGAACCCCAACGCGCTGACGCTCAGCGTGATGCCGTCCGTGGCCTCGAGCTGGCTCATCCCGCGGCTGCCCGCCTTCACCACGCAGCACCCCGAGGTGGAGCTGAGCCTCCAGTCGACCACCGACGTGGTGGACTTCGAGCGGGAGGAGGTCGACGCGGCGATCCGCTTCGGGCCGGGCGGCTGGGCAGGGCTCCATGCCCACCTCCTGTTCGAGGAGTGGCTCCTTCCGGTGTGTAGCCCGGAGCTCGTCCGGCGCTTTCCGCAGGTGGAGCGCGGGGACTTCGCAGGGGTGCCGCTGCTCCGCGACCTCGGCGAGCGCTGGCACGCCTGGTTCAGCCGCTTCGGAGGCTCGCCGCCCGCCCGGTGGGTGGCCGCGTTCGACGACACCGATGCGCTGCAGCGGGCCGCGGTGGAAGGAATGGGAGTGGCGCTGGGGCGGCTGACCATGGCCAGGCCCCTCCTCGAGTCCGGGCGGCTGGTGGCGCTCACCGCGCACCGGCTCCCGGATCGGTACGCCCATCACCTCGTCTATCCGGCGCGCTCCGAGCACCACCCGGCGCTGGTCGCCTTCCGGGAGTGGGTCCTCGCGGTGGCCGGGGGCGAGCGGGCGGACCCCGAGGCAGCTCCGCGGGCCGCGACCGGCTCCGGGCCTCGTCCACGCAAGAGTCGTCGCCGGCGGTGACCCGTCGCCCCGGGACCCTGCCGGGCGCCCGCCGTGGCGCGGGAAAGTCAGCGAGCGGGGGCGGCGGTCGCCGGTGGGCTGACGCCCGCGCGGCGGAGCACGTCGGCCAGCTCGGCCGGAAGCGGCGACTCGAGGCGCACCCGGGCGCCGGTCTCCGGGTGCGGCACCTCCAGCCGCTCGGCATGGAGGAAGAGCCTCTTGAGGCCCCAGCGCGTGCGGGCGTCCCGGTTGAAGCCGAAGTCGCCGTACTTCCGGTCTCCGGCGACCGGGTGCCCGATGGCAGCCAGGTGTCGGCGGATCTGGTGAGTCCGGCCGGTCTCCAGCGTCACCTCGAGGAGAGCCGCCTCGCCTCCCTGCCGGAGGACGCGGTACCGGGTCACCGCCTCCTGCATGTTGACGCCACGGCGGGCGCGGGACTCGGCCGATTGCTGGTGCTCGGAGAGCGGCAGGTCGATGCGTCCCTCGGCCCGGGGGAAGGTCCCCTTGGCCAGGGTCAGGTACTGCTTGCGGGCACCGCCGTGGGTGAAGACCTCGGTGAAATGCACCATCGCCGGGCGGCGCTTGGCGACCACGATGACCCCGGAGGTCTCGCGGTCGAGCCGGTGGGCCGGGCTGGCGGAGAAGCCGTTGCGCTCCGCCTTCGGGCCGAGGTGGGCGCGGACCAGGTCCACCAGCGTTCCACCCCGGATGCCGCTGCCGGGATGCACCGCCAGGCCGG
Source organism: Myxococcaceae bacterium (assembly GCA_035646995.1). GTDB lineage: Bacteria > Myxococcota > Myxococcia > Myxococcales > Myxococcaceae > RPRB01. Next base: position 14,274 of record DASROG010000336.1, on the reverse strand, counting down.
AGGGCTTGTCCACCGCCATCATCCAGCCGTCCTCGTGGAGGATGCGGAGCCGGGCGACCTCCTCCGGCGCGGGGGCGCGGGCGGGGACGGGGGCCTCGCCGAGCAGCGCTCGCTCGTCTCCCCGGATGGTGAGCACGTCTCCCTCGGCCAGCGGCTGCTCCGGCCGGGCCCGACGCCCGTTCACCCGCACCTTCTTGGTGCGGATCATCTTCTGGAGGTGACTGGTCGGGACGCGCGGCAGTCGCTGGCGGAGGACCTTGTCGAGCCGCACCCCGGCATGGTCACTGTCGATGCGAAACTCGAGCATTTTCCCCGGGCGTCGGATGGAAGCACACCGATAGACTGTGGATCCATCTATGAAGAAGACCTTGAGAATCGAGGAGCTGCTGAAGAACGGCTCCACCGAGTGGAACAGGCTCCGGAAGGCCGGGACGGTGACCACCGACCACACCGGAGCCACCTTCGAGAATCTGTTCTCCGCCAACACCGACCTCTCGGGTCTGGTCCTCGTGGGCTCCGAGTGGGACCGCTGCGACCTCTCGAAGGTCAGCTTCCGCGACACGGACCTGTCGAACGCTTATTTCCATGGAGGACGCCTTCAGGATTGCGATTTTCGCGGCGCGAACCTCGACGGGGCGACCTTCGAGCGGCTGAAGCTGCTCCGCTGCGACTTCTCGGGTGCCCAGGGCCTCGAGTCGCTGGAGCTGGACGACGTGGACATGGACCGGGTCCACGGCCTGGACGGGGAGGAGGCGCCGCCGCCCCCGCCACCGCCGGTGCACGGCACGACTTCCTTCACCCGCGAGCAGCGGCAGGCCACGGTGGCCGCCCTCGCCGGCTCGAGCGGCGACGAGCCACCTCCGTTCCAGCCACAGGATCCGCCGGGCACCCTCCTCTACCGGGCGCTGAGGCGGCTCGGCTCGACCCCGCCGTGGGTCCTGGACGCGCCCGGGCTCCGTCCCCCGCTGCCGACCCGGCTTCCTCCGGGTGCGGGGCTGGAGTCGCTCCTCCGCGAGGCGGTGAAGCAGCGTCTGGAGGGCAGCCGGCCGGTGACCGACCCTGACGCGGTGAAGCGGGCGCAGAATGCGCTCCGGCTGGGCTCGAAGGAGGCGCCATTCGCGGTCATGTACCTCCGCGAGGTGGGCGTGGAGCCGGCCTTCCGCTTCTCGGCGGCGAATGCGCTGCGAGAGCTGCTCCGCGCCGAGCTCGAGGTGGACGACCTCACTGGGGCGGTGGACCCGCGGGTGGCCGGGGCGATGTGGGAGGTGCGGCTCGCCCACAACGCGGAGGAGGCGCTGGGCGAGGTGCGCCGGCGGCTCGCGGCGACGCAGCTCTTCGAGGCGCTGCTCGAGGCCGGCTTCACCCCGGAGAACAACTGGGACGAGGCGGTCGAGTCGCACGAGGCGGCGCTGGACCTGGTGGCGATGGCGGTGGGCGACGATCGGCAGGCGCTCGGCGAGGCGTTCTCCGCGTACGCGGGACTGCCGGAGGAGGCGCGACTGCGCCGGCTGGCGTACCTCGCCGAGTCGTCGACCCACCTGGAGCAGCTGGCGCGGTTGCCGGCGGGGACCGAGCCGGCATGGCTGCACGGGCCCGAGTTTCGCGAGTGTCACGACCGCGAGATGCTGACCCTGCAGGCCTTCCCGGCCGCGGAGGTCCCGAAGCGGGTGCCCGAGCTGGCACAGACCGAGCTGGGCGTGCCGGCCGGGACCGTCCCCGAGGAGAGCGAGGGGGACCTGTTCATCCACCTGCGGTGCGCGGTGTGCGGGAAAGAGAAGCTGCTGGTCCAGTCGCCGGAAGAGGCTGGCTGATCGGCGCCGCCGCGGCTCGCTCAGCCGAACAGGTCCAGCTGCCGCACCGTCCCCAGCGGTCGTGCGTCGATGCCCCGGTCTCGCAGCGCCCGCGCCAGCTCCTCGGCGAATCCGTGGTGGGTCAGGACTTCGGTCGCGCCGGTCGCCCGGGCGTAGGCGAGCAGCCCGTCGAAGTCCGCGTGGTCCGAGAGCGGGAACGCCTCGTCCGCCCCGTACCGCCGCGCGGTCCCGCCGTCGACCGCCCATCCGGTGAGGATGGCCGTCCTCCGGGGCCAGGGACGAAGCAGCCGCTCGAACTTCCAGACATGCGGCGGGAACACACCCACCTCGCCCGGGAGCCAGGCCCCGTCGAACCGGCGCACCGCCCCGACCTCGACGCCGAGCGAGCGGTACACCTCCGCGACCGCGCAGACCGACGCGTGCGCCACCACGCTGTGCCCCCGTGAGGTGAGCGCGCGGATGACCTCCTGGCTCTTTCCCAGGCTGTAGCCGAGCAGCACCGGCGTCGCCCCCCGCTCCAGGGCGGTCCGGGCGAAGGCCTCGATCGCCTCCAGCACCTCGGCCTTGGGCGGGAAGCGGTAGCGGGGATGGCCGAAGGTGGACTCCAGCACCAGCGTGTCGCACTCGGCGACCTGCGCCGGCTCCGCCGTGGAGGATGCCTCGAGGTTGAGGTCCCCGGTGTACGTCACGCGCGTGCCGTCGGACCGGATGACGCGAAGCTGAGCCGAGCCGAGGATGTGCCCCGCCGGGAGCAGCTCCAGGCACAGGGCACCGAGCTCGAACGGCCGGTTGTAGGGAACCGGGAGGCTGGAGGGCAGCGCGCCGAGCCGGTGCGCCATGAGCCGCAGGGTCGCCCGGGTCGCGATGACCCGCTCGTGCCGCGCGATGTGGTCGGAGTGCGCGTGGCTCACGAAGGCCAGCGGCGCCTTCCGGTGCGCGTCCAGCCAGAGCGCCGTGCCCGACAGGTGGAGACCTCCGCGCCGCAGCTCGACAGGCATGACGTTGGCCCCCGATTCTACCGGAGAAGCGCCGGGACCGGCTCGAGTGCGCAGGAGGAGATCGAACGCCCGTCGTTCATCTGTCGAAGCCGGCGTCCGGGACGGACCGGCGAGAGCCCGCCTCATACCGCGCGCGGGTGACAGCACGGTCGCCCTGCCCGTGGGACGTTCGCCCGCTTGCTGCGGGCCATCCGGCGTCGAAGGGCGGCGGCGCGCGCCAGCGGCGTCCACCCCCGAGGGGTCCCTGGCGCACGACGCTATCGCTCCTTGAGGCGGACTCGGGGTGATCGGGCAACGACGAATCAAAGGGATGTGACGGCGGGACCCGGACGCGGTGTCATCGAAATCGCTATTGCGTCGTGCGCCGGGAACCCCCTCCCCCCTGGGCCCCTCGCAACAGGCCGCCTGGAGGCCCCGAGCTCGCGCAGCGCCGCCGACGCATCTCCGCTCACTCCAGAGGGGGCGTGGTCACGCAGGCCGGTCCCGGCCTCCGCGTCCCCATCGGCTCACAGGCCCTCGCTTCCGTGTTCCGTGAACCCGAACCGCGCGGGCCACGGCGCGTCAGGAGAGCACCGCCCGCCGCCGGGCCCAGAGCGCCGCACCGATCTCGGCGGCGACGATCCCCAGGACGATGAGCGTCCCGCCAGTCAGCTCCCGGGACCCGAGCCGCTCCCGTCCGATCATCACCGACCAGAGGGCTGCGAACACCGGCTCGAGCGCGAAGATGAGCGCGGCGCGGACCGCCGAGGTGCGCGCCTGGGCCCAGGTCTGCGCGAGCAGGCAGACGGCCGTGCTCAGCAGCCCGGTGTAGAGCACCGCCGACCAGAACGCCGGTGAGGGGTCCAGGTGCCTGGGCACGAAGGGGAGCGCGGCGAGCGCCAGGAGCGCCACCACCCACAGCTGCACCGCCACCAGCGGCGTGGACCGGTGCACCCGCGCCGCGGGCTCGAGCAGGACGATGTAGAAGGCGAAGGCCACCGCGCAGGCGATGGTCAGGAGATCTCCCTTCGCCGTCGGACCGCTGCTGCCGGACATCCCCCCGGTCAGGAACCACAGGCCCGCGACCGCCAGCGCCACTCCCACCAGCACCGGCGGGCTCGGCCACTTCCGGAAGAGCAGGAGCCCGACGAAGGGCACCAGCAGCACGCTCAGCCCGGTGAGGAATCCGCTCCGCGATGGAGTGGTGAACTGCAGGCCGGCGGTCTGGGTGACGAAGCCCACGAAGAGCAGCACCCCGAGCCCGGCCGCGGCGCGCAGGAGTCGGCGATCGGCCAGCGCCCTCCAGCTGGGCACGGTGAGGACGCTCGCTCCGACGATGAACCGGAAGACGAGGAAGGTGAACGGGTCGGCGAGCCGGACCGCGTCCTGCACCACCACGAAGCTCGCGCCCCAGATGGCGGTCACCACCACCAGCACGCCGTCGGCGAGCGCCGCTCTCTCGGTGCGATCGTTCACGGGACGAAGAAGAAGACCAGGGCCAGGATGGCGTAGATGCCGATCAGCATCGCCCCCTCCAGCCAGTGGGTCTCGCCGTCGAGCGTGACCAGCGTGGTTGCTCCCACCGCCAGGGCCAGCGACATCACCTCCAGATGGCTGAACTCCAGGGTGATGGGATGGCCGAGTGGTCCGGAGAGGAACACCAGCAGCGGCGCCACCAGCAGCGCGATCTGCTTGCTGCTCTCGAAGCAGATGGAGACTCCCACCTCGAGCTGCTTCTCCAGGGCGAAGAGGACGGCGGTGCTGTGCTCGGCGGCGTTGCCGACGATGGCGATGACGATCACCCCCACGAAGGTGGGAGTGAGTCCCCAGTGCTCGATGACCATCTCCAGCGAGCCGACGAGCATCTCGGACACCAGCACCGTGGCCGCCGTGGTCACCAGGAGCACGGTGATGCCGACCCCCAGCGACCAGGGCTTCGGGGCCGGCAGGCCCTCCGACTCGAGCTCGGCCTGGAGCGCATCCGCTCCATCGAAGAGCTGGTGGTGGGTCCGCACCGAGAACAGCAGGCTCAGGCCGTACAGGACCACCAGGATGACCGAGACCAGGAGCGACAGCGGACGCATCAGGTGCGTGACCGAGGCCCCCAGGGTCGCGTGGAACAGATCCGGCATGACCAGGGCCACCACCGCCAGGTACATCAGCGCCGAGCTGGAGAGCGCGGCGGTGGCGTTGAACTTCGGGCGCGGCTCCTTCAGCCCCGCGGCGAGCACGGTTGCCCCGAAGACGAAGAGAAGGTTCCCCAGAATGCTCCCGGTGATGGAGGCCTTCACCACCGCCGTCTGACCGGCCCTGAGCGCGGCGATGCCCACGATGAGCTCGGCGGCATTGCCGAAGGTGGCGTTGAGGAGGCCGCCGAGGCCTGGCCCCAGATGGCGGGCCACCGCCTCCGTCGCGGTGCCGATCCACCGCGCCAGTGGAATCAGGGCCAGCGCCGCGAGGACGAACACCCAGGTGCCAGCGTGCAGCCAGGCGGCGACGACGGTCGCCGGCACGAACACCAGGAGGGTCAGGAAGACGATGTCCGCGCCGCCGAGGCGGGGACGTGCGGTGGTGGCAGTCACGGGCGGAGGGCTGCTTCTCGCCGGTCCCCTTCCCTGGATCAAGCTGGTAAAGCGTCGGATCGACCGGAGGTGCTGCGATGGCCGAGCGTTCGCCGCGGAACATGACCGACTACGAGGCCGAGTACGCCGCCTTCCGCTGGGATCGGCCGGAGCGGTTCAACTTCGCCATCGACGTGGTGGATCGGTGGGCAAGCGAGCGCCCCGACGCGCCGGCGATGCTCCACTGCGACGATCGCGGCAATCGCAAGGTCTACAGCTGGCGTGAGCTGGCCGAGCGCTCGGTCCACGCCGCGCTCTTCCTGCGCGACCTGGGGCTCCGCCCGGGGGACGGCGTCTTCACCATGCTCCCCCGGCTCGCCGAGTGGTGGATCCTCGCGCTGGGCTGCATGCGCTCCAACCTCGTCCTGATGCCGGGGACGACGATGCTCACCGGCAAGGACGTGCGGTACCGCCTGGAGCTGGGGCGAGCGCGTGCGGTGGTCACCACCGCGGAGCACCTCTCCAAGTTCGAGGTCGGCGCCCATGCCGACGTCATCGCCTGGGTCTGCACCGACGAGGCGTCCACGCCGTGGGTTCGTTTCCGGACCCAGACGGTGGACGGGGCGCGCGCCGCGGAGTTTCCCGACACCGCCGCCGACGACCGGATGCTCGTGTACTTCACCAGCGGCACCACGGGCATGCCCAAGATGGTCCCCCAGACCCACGCCAGCTATGGCATCGGCCACGGGGTCACCGGCAAGTACTGGCTAGACCTCGGGCCCGACGACGTCCACTTCACCCTCTCCGACACCGGCTGGGCCAAGTGCGCCTGGGGGAAGGTCTTCGGCCCCTGGAGCCAGGGGGCGTGCTCGGTGGTCTACGACTTCCGCGGGCGCTTCGAGGGCAAGGCCATCCTCGACCTGCTCGCACGCGAGAAGGTGTCGACCTTCTGCGCCCCGCCCACCGCCTGGCGAGCCATCGTGCTCGAGGATCTCCAGAAGTGGTCCTTCCCCGCGCTCCGGCACGTCATCAGCGCCGGCGAACCGCTCAACCCGGAGGTGATCGAGGCCTGGAAGCGCGCCACCGGCCTCACCATCCGCGAGGGCTACGGACAGACGGAGACGGTCGCCATCGTGGGCATGTTCCAGTGCCTGCCGTTCAAGCCCGGCTCGATGGGCAGGCCGTCTCCCGGCTTCGACGTGCGGATCATCGACCAGGCGGGACGCGAGGTCTCCGCCGGCCAGGAGGGGGACATCGCGGTGCGGGTCAAGCCCGAACGCCCGGTGGGGATGTTCGCCGGCTACCTCGGGGACGAGACCACCAACGCCGCCGCGCTCCGGGGTGACTTCTACGTCACCGGGGACCGCGCGGTGCGCGACGAGGACGGCTACCTCTGGTTCGTGGGCCGCGCCGACGACGTCATCAAGACCTCCGGCTACCGGGTGGGCCCGTTCGAGGTGGAGTCGGCGCTCCTCGAGCATCCGGCGGTCGCCGAATCCGCGGTGGTCGGCGTCCCGGACGAGAAGCTCGGCCAGCGCATCAAGGCCTTCGTCGTCCTCAAGCCCAGCGTGGCCGGCTCGGAAGCGCTGGCGAGGGAACTTCAAGACCACGTCAAGCGCACGACCGCGCCGTACAAGTACCCGCGGGAGATCTCCTTCGTCACCGAGCTGCCGAAGACGGTGAGCGGGAAGATCCGCCGCGTCGAGCTGCGTCAAGACCGGTAGGCGGCTCGACCGCCTCCTGCCCGCGCCGGACGTCCGGACGGTGCACACCATCCGGCTCGCCGTGACCGGGCAGTGGTGGTGTCGCGCTCCACCCTCCCGGGAGGTCCGCAGGAACCGAGTTCCACCGGATCGGCGTTCACACTAGAACGCACGCGTCCCGCCGCGGTCCCGTCCTTCGGCGGTCCTGAATGCCCGTACTGCGGAACCTCCTGAGGACGATCACCCCTCCCGCCCGGGAACGTGCGGGCGACTGGGTCCAGCATCCCGACTACTTCGTTGCCAAGGAGGCGCTCACCCGGGACGACGCCTCGGGCGCGCGCGAGGCGTTCCTGCGCGTGCTGGCCGAGCGGCCCGACCAGCTCGACGCCAGGGCGGGGCTCGCGCGGGCGACGTTCCTCCTCGGTGACCCCGACGCGCTGGCCCAGGTCGACGAGGTGCTCACCCGGGCCCTCGGCGGAACGACCGAGCTCCTCCGGGTGACGCTCGAGGAGCTCGGCCCCGCAGCGGAGGCACGGGCGCTGCGACCGGCACTCGCCTGGCGCGTGGGACAGCGCATCGATGCCGACGGCGACGGGGACGGCGCGCGCCCGTTCTACGAGGTCGCATCCCGGGCGGATGGGCTGATGGGGCTCAAGGCTCGCGTCCGCGGCCTGGAGCTGGACCCGGAACCCACGATGCCGGCGCTCTCCTCGGCAGCCGAGCTGACCGCGGGCGAGCCCGAGCTGCACAAGCGGGCCACGGCGCTGCTCCGGAAGTTCACGCCCGCGGAGCCGCGATCCATCGAGATGCCGCCCGAGGACCCGCGCCTGGAGCTCGAGCTCCACCCGTCCCCGAAGGGCGAGACCGCCGGCGCGCCCGCGCCACGCATCGTGCCCGTCCGCGTGGTGGGGATGGACGAGGCGGGGATGCACATCTCGAGCGCGACCGGCACCCATCCGCTCCCGTTCGAGCGCATCCTCGGGCTGGGCCTGGCGCTGGTGCCCGCGACCGACGGTCGGAACACGGTCATCACCGACTTCGTCCTCTCCTGGCCCGAGGGGGAAAGGGGCTCGACGGTGCTCCGGGCCAGCCTCGGAGACCTCGGGCTGGACCGCCTCTGCCCGGGAATCCCTCCGAAGGAGGCCTACTGGCGCTGGGTCCGGGACGTCGAGGCCCGCTCCGGTGCCATCCGGTTGCCCCGGGGCGCAGGGGGCGAGTCGCTCGCGCGATACGAAGGGCCGGCGGAGATGACCCGCGCCCTGTACGGCGCGGGCTGAGCCCCTCGGCCTTCGCGGACGCCACCGCAGAGGGACGCCGGCCGGAGCGCGCCAGCGATGCGCTCGGGCGCGGAGCGCCGCGGCGAGCAGGAGCTTCTCCCACCGCCAGGGAAGTGACGGGCGCGCTCAGGCCGCGCGGGCCCAGCGGTCCAGCGGGGGGTCCTCGAGCCGCCGGACCCGGGCCGCGTTCTCGAGCACCTCGAGGTTGCCCACCACCTCGGAGAGCGTGAGGTACAGCCGCGCGCCCTCCTGCGGGCCGAACAGCGCCTGGGAGAGCTCCACCGCCGTGCGCGGGCCGGTCGCGAGCACCCCGAGCAACCTCTCCTGCCGGCGCTCGTAGAACCGGAGGAGGGAGTCGATGGCGGCACGGTGCCCCTGGAACGGAGCGCCGTGGCCAGGCAGCACCCAGTCCACGTCCAGCGCCCGCACCCGGGCGATGCTGTGCATGTACTGGACGAGCGCGCGCCGGGTGGTGCGCTCGTCCACCAGCTCGAGGAACGGATTGGGCGAGGTGCGGGCCAGGAGGTGGTCGTCGGCGAAGAGCAGCCGGTGCTCGGCGTCCCAGAGGCACACCAGGCCGGGGGTGTGACCCGGCAGGTGAAGGACGTCCAGCCGCACCTTCCCCGCGCGGAAGTGCTCACCCTCGGTCAGCGTCCGAGCACGGGCGGCGTCGACCCGGCGGCTGTACTTCCCGCTGTGCCTCCCGATGGAGAGCAGGCGCGGCAACTGCTCCTCCGGCACGCCCTGGCGGAGGAGGAAGGCGGCGTACACCGGCGACCGGCTCTCCCAGACGTCTTCGCCCACCACCTTCTCGACGTCTCCCGGGTGGAGCCGAACCGTCGCGCCGCTCAGCTCGGAGAGCATCTGCGCATTGCCGAAGTGGTCGACGTGCCCGTGGCTCACCACCACCTGCGTGCAGCGGCGCAGGTCGAGACCCGCGGCCGCTGCCCCGGCTTGCAGGGCGGCGATGCCTTCCGGGGTACCGATCCCGCTGTCGAAGAGGAGAACGCCGCCCTTCCGCTCCTCGATGGCGTAGGCGTTCACCGGCCCTCCCGCGTCGGGGAACGGGACGGGCATCGGCAGCCGGTGGATGCCGAGGGCGCGCAGGACCGCGTCGCCGCCGGGGGGTGCTTGCGCGGTGCCCACTACGACTTCGAGGAGTGGATTGCCGCCCGGAGCTCGGGGAGCACCTTGAACAGGTCGGCGACGATCCCGTAGTCGGCCACCTGGAAGATGGGCGCCTCGGGGTCCTTGTTGATGGCCACGATGACCTTGCTGCCCTTCATCCCCGCCAGGTGCTGGATGGCCCCGGAGATGCCGGCGGCGATGTAGAGCTTCGGCGCGACCACCTTCCCGGTCTGGCCGACCTGGAGATCGTTGGGGACCCAGCCCGCGTCGCAGACCGCCCGGGAGGCGCCCACCGCGGCGCCGAGCTCGTCGGCCAGCGCCTCGATCTCCTTGAAGTCACCCTTGGTGCCGCGACCGCCGGAGACCACGATGCTGGCCTCGGTCAGCTCGGGTCGGGCGCTCTTCACCTCGTTGAAGGCGACGAACTGGGTGGGCGAGCCGGTCACCTCCCCCGGCGCCGGGAAGGCCTTCACCTCGGCGGCCGCACCGCCGGGCTCGGCGGCGGAGAACTCGGTGGCCCGGACGGTGAACACCTTCACCGGAGTCTTGAGCTTCACGTCGGCGATGACGCTGCCGGCCCACATCGGCCGGGTGAAGGTCACGTCAGTCCCCGAGCCGGAGAAGGCGAGCACGTCCGAGGCCATCGCCGCCTTCAGCCGGGCTGCCACCCGGGGCATGAGATCCCGGCCCTGCGCGGTGGCCGCGGTACCGACGAAGTCGGCGCCGATGGAGCTCGCCAGCGCCGCCACGGCCGGAGCGAACGACTCGGCGACGTAGTGGGCGAAGGCCGGGGAGGCGACGGTGTGGATGACCGCGGCCCCGTACGGTTTCAGCTGCTCGGCGAGCTTCGCCGGATCCTCGGCGAGGACCGCGAGGTGCAGCGGCGCGCCGGTCTTCTGGGACAGGTCCTTGCCCGCGGCGAGCGCGTGGAGCGTGGCCTTGCGGAGGTGCCCGTCGGGCTGGGCCTCGGCGACGATGAGGACGGTGGACATGAGCGTTCTCGGATTCCTCAGATGACCTTGGCTTCGTTCTTCAGCTTGGTGAACAGCTCCTGCACGTCGCCGACCTTCACTCCCGCCTTGCGCGGCGGCGGGGCGGACATCTTCACCACCTCGACCTGCGGCGTGGCGTCCACGCCCAGCGTGGCGGGGGTGAGCTCCTCGATGGGCTTGTTCTTGGCCTTCATGATCCCCGGCAGCGAGGCGTAACGCGGGAGGTTCAGGCGCAGGTCGGTGGTGACGATGGCCGGCAGCTTCACGCTGAGCGTCGTGAGGCCGTTGTCGACCTCGCGGACCACCTGGGCGGACTTCCCGTCCGCGGCGACCTGGATTGCCGGCGTCTTCGCCTTCTCGGCGTCGCTCTCCAGCGACTCCGGCTTGGAGGCAAACGTGGCCTGGCTCCAGCCCAGCCACTCGGCGAGGTACTGGCCGGTCTGGTTCTGGTCGTCGTCGATGCTCTGCTTGCCGAGGATGGCCAGGTCCGGCTTCTCACGGTCGATGACCGCCTTGAGCAGGCCGGCGGCGGACATCGGGTCCAGGGCTCCCGCGTGGTTCACCCACACCGCCTTGGTGGCGCCCATGGCCAGGGCGTGGCGCAGCTGCTCCTGCACCTCCTTGGCTCCGATGCTCACGACCACCACCTCGCCACCGAGCTTGGCAGCGAGGCGGAGCCCCTCCTCCACGGCGATCTCGTCGAAGGGGTTGATCTTGTACTTCAGCCCCTCCTGCACGATGCCCGAGCCATCGGCCTTGACCTTGATCTTCGACTCGGGGTCTTCCACCCGCTTGGCGGTCACCAGGATCTTCACGCGTCGACTCTCCTGAGCTCCGGCCCGCCACGCGCTTGACGCAACGCGACAGGCCCTGGGTTCGATTTACGCGTCAACTGCCGCTTCCGCAACCCGTTTAAGGCGTCGGCGAGCGTCGCGCGATGACCAACGTTCCGTACCGTCTGGATCTCGCCTGGGTCCACCACGTGGGCCACGGCGACCTCGCCGAGCGCGCGGCGGTGGGACTGCTCGCCCTGCTGCGAGCCGCCGGGCTCGGGCCCGGTGCGCGCGTGCTCGACGTGGGCTGCGGAAGCGGGCGGCTTGCCCGCCGACTCCAGGACGCCGGCCTCGACGTCGTCGGAGTGGACGCCTCGCCGGCGATGATCGCCCTGGCCCGGGAGCACGCGCCGGGCGGGACCTTCGAGGTCCTCGCGCTGCCCACGGGCCGGCCCGCGGGCGCTCCGGGTGGTCTCCCGGCCGCCGATGCGGTGGTCTCGACCGGGCACGTCCTCAACTACCTGGAGACTCCCGAGGCGATCGCCGCCGCCCTGGGCGAGATCGCCGGCGCCGTCCGTCCGGGAGGGCTCCTCGCGCTCGACCTCATGACCGAGCGCTTCGCCCGGCGGCACCAGGGCTGCGGTCCCCACGTCCGCGTGGAGGAGGCCTGGGTGGTGATCACCCGGGACCGCCGCCCTGCTCCGCTCGTGCTCGCCCGGGACATCACGCTGTTCCGCCGGGACGGCAACGCCTGGCGACGAACCGACGAGCACCACCGCAACATCACCTTCGAGCCCGAGCGGGCGCAGGAGATCCTCCGGGCCCACGCGGTGGAGACCGAGGAGCGGGAGAGCTTCGGCGGAGAGCAGCCGCTCGAGGGCCTGGCGGTGCTCGTCGGACGCCGTGCCCCCCGCGGCGTTTGACCGCGCAACGACGTGCTGCGCTGCGTCGCATGTTTTCCGAGTGCGGGAGGGCCCCACGGACGTGCTACGTGGTCGCGACTGGCACAGCCGTTCATCGGAGGGTGACATGGTGCGAATCACCTGGTGTGGCGCGCTCGCGGTCGTGCTGCTCGGGCTTCCGGTGCGCGCGCAGGACGAGATCCGGATCGGCGCGGTGCTGCCGATCACCGGAAAGGAATCCAAGATCGGCGGCGCCTACAAGCAGGCCACCGAGCTCGCGGTGAAGGAGGCCAACGACGCGGGCGGGGTGCAGGTCGGCGCCAAGAAGATGAAGGTGAACCTCGCGCTGCTCGACGACACGTCGGACGCGGCGAAGAGCGCGCAGCTGGTCGAGCAGCTCATCACCCAGAACAAGGCACACGCGATCATCGGCGGCTACGGGTCACACCTGGTGCAGGCCCAGTCGGTGGTGCCGGACCGCTACGGCGTGCCGTTCCTCTCGGGCGGCGCCGGGGCCACGGCCATCTTCGGCCGGAGCAAGTGGGTGTTCGGGACGCTCTCGCCGGTGGAGCACCTCGCCGAGACCCAGATGAACTTCCTCGACGACCTGGTGAAGACGGGCAAGCTCAAGACGCCGCTCACCATCGCCCTGGTCACCGAGAACACCGAGCACGGCAACGACTACGCCAAGGGGGTCAGCGACTTCGTCAAGAGCCACCCCGGCTACAAGGTGGTGGTCCAGGAGAAGTTCGAGCTGAACACCACCGACTACCGCCCGCTGCTCCAGCGCGTGGCCGAGGCCAAGGCGGACCTGTTCCTCGCCGACTCGCACCTCGAGGACTTCATCGCCATCCACCGGACCTACACCCAGATGGGTCTGAAGCATCAGATGCTGACCCACGGAGCGCGCGGCTCCGACGCGGCCGCACGCAAGGCGCTCGGCCCCGCCACTGACTACGTGTTCGCCAGCGGCTGGTGGTCGGACCTGCTGCCCTATCCCCAGGTCAAGGAGTTCAACGCCCGGTACAAGGCGGCCACCGGTACCGACCCGCAGTGGTACAACGCCATGGGGTACGAGGCGGTGCGGGCGCTCCTCGCCGCCATCTCCAAGGCCGGCTCGCTCGAGCCGGAGAAGATCCGCGCCGCGCTGGCCGGGCTGAAGATGGACAAGAGCATCGTCCCCGGCCAGGTGCTGACCTTCACCAAGACCGGACAGGCGGACCTTCCCTTCGTGGTCACCCAGAACAAGCCCGGCGGGAAGGTGGACCTGGTCTGGCCCAAGGACGCCAAGACCGGCGAGCCGGTGGCACCCATCCCTGCGAAGTGAGCCCCGGGCCGGGGCGGGAGTCGCCGCGGTGCAGAAGTTCGTCGTCGTCGCCATGAACTCGCTCCTGGCCGCCGGCCTGTACGCCACCATGTCGTACGGACTGGCGGTCATCTACGGCGTGATGCGGATCATCAACCTGGCCCATGCCGGGCTGATGATGCTGGCGGCGTACGCCACCTGGGCACTGAACGATCGGTTCGGCCTCGACCCGTTCCTTTCCATTGTGATCGTCGCCCCGGCGTTCTTCCTCCTCGGGATGGGGCTGTACGCGACGGTCATCCGCTGGCTTCCGCGCTCTTCCGCCGGCCCCTCGATGCAGTCGCTGCTCCTGCTCTTCGGGGTGTGGCTGGTGCTGCAGAACCTGGCCTACGCCATCTGGGGCGGAGACACGCAGTCGATCCTCACCCCGTACACCATGGAGTCGATCCCGATCTTCGGCGGCCGGTTCGGCGTGCCGCAGATCCTGGTGTTCGTGGTGAGCATCCTCTCGCTGGTCGGCCTCAACCTGGTCCTGCGCCGCACCTACCTGGGAAAGGCGATCCGCGCCGTCACCCAGAACCGGGACGCGGCGATGCTCTCCGGAGTGAACGCGGGGCAGATCGCCGCCGTCGCCTTCGGCATCGGCACCGCCTTCGCGGCGATGGCCGGGAGCATGCTCTCCACTCTCTACGCATTCACACCCGACTTCGGGCGGAGCTTCCTCCTCAAGGCGTTCTGCATCATCGTGCTCGGGGGCATGGAGAGCTTCACCGGCGTGGCGCTGGGCGCGCTGGTGCTGGCCTTCATCGAGAACTTCGCCTCGGCGTACACGTCGATCCCCGTC
>DASROG010000335.1:0-4068 GCA_035646995.1 Myxococcaceae bacterium | reverse complement strand
GACTCGAGCGCTCCGCCGCATGCGGGGAGCGCTCGAGTCCGAGCTGGGCTTCCGGATGCCGGGGGTACACGTCCGCGCCGGGGTCGCGCTCCCCGACGGGACCTACCGCATCCTGGTGGACGAGGTCCCCGCCGCGTTCGGCCGGCTACCGACTTCGGGGCTGCTGGTCCGGAGCGCGGCGACTGAGCTGAGCTTCCTCTCCATCGAGGCGGAGGCGGTGGAGGACCCGTTCACGGGCCGGCCGCTGGCCCGGGTTCCCGAGCCCTCCCGCGAGCAGCTGGAGCTCGCGGGGCTCGAGCCGCGTCCGCCGGCCGAGGTGGTGGTGGAGCATCTGGCGAGCGTGGCCCGCCGGCACGCGTCCTCGCTCCTCGGGCTCCAGGACGTGCAGCTGCTGCTCGATGCGCTGGAGGCCCGCTGCCCCGCCCTGGTGCGGCCGGTGCTGGAGAAGGTGCCGCTTCCGGTGCTGACCGACGTCCTCCGGCGGCTCCTCCACGAGGGCGTCAGCGTCCGAAACCTCCGCGGGGTGCTGGAGACGCTCGCCTCGCCCGCCGTCGAAGGCGACGCCGCGGTGCTCGCCGAGCGGTGCCGGCAAGCCCTTGCGCGGTGGATCAGCCATCGGCACGCGCCGTCGGGCGCCCTCTTCGCCTGGCTGGTGGATCCGGCGCTCGAGGAGACGCTCCGCACGCGCATCGTGGACGGTGCGCCGGCCCTCGAGCCCGAGCGGGTGCAGGCGCTGCTGGAGGCGGTGGCGGAACTGGTCGAGGATGGCCGCGCCGTGCTCCTCGCCTCGGGCGACGTGCGGCGTCCCTTGCGGGCACTCTGCGAGGGCGCCTTCCCGGAGGTGGCGGTCCTCGCCTACGCCGAGCTCGACCCCGCGCTCCGGGTCAAGCCGCTCGGGAGGCTGTCGGCCTAGGCCGCGTCCTCGTCCTCGTCCGTCGAGGAGCTCGACCCGTCCACCCGCGTGGTGGTCGGGTTCGCCCGGTTGACCCGGTCGCGCAGCTCCTTGCCGGTCCGGAAGAGGAGGCCGCGCTTCGGCTTCACCGGGATGACCTGACCGGTCTTGGGGTTCCGGCCCTGGTAGCCGTCGTAGTGCTTCACGTGAAAGGCCCCAAGCCCGCGGATCTCGATGTTTTCTCCCCGGCAGAGGGCGTCCTTCATCGACTCGAAGATCGTCTCGATGGTCGCCTCGGCCTGCTTCTGGGTGATTCCGCGCTTGGACACGAGGATGTTGATGAGATCGCTCTTCAGCATCGCCGGGACGCTCCCTCGGCAGGTCGGCGAACCCGCCAGTGGTTCTGGACACTTGCAGAATCCGGCGTCGCATGCAAGCGCACGGCTGCGACAAGCTGCGGCAATGCCTCAGGAATTTGGTGTGGGCGGCCGGCGCTCGAGGTCGGCGAGATCCACCCACGACCAGGACTGCAGTCGTCGCGCGGCGTCGACGTCCGCCGACAGCAGGACCGCGTCGATCTGCGCCAGGTCGCGCGCGGGGAGCGAGGGATCCAAACCCTCGGGAGCGCCGAGCCCGGTTCCCCACAGCGCCGCCGTCACCTGGCCGAGCGTGAGCTCCGCCGGGTCGCGGGCCGGGCTCCATCCCGAGTGCCGCCCCTCGTGGACCAGGTCGGCATCACGGAGCGCCTCGAGGATGGGCTGGACCACGTCCTCGGGGAGCTCGATCTCCCGCGCGAGCGAGGCCTGGTCCGGGGCGCGCTGCTGGTCGAGCCAGGCGCGCGTGAGGTGCTGGACCACGCGCACCGCCGCCAGCTCCCGACCCCGCGGGTGGCCGACCAGCGCCGGCCACACCGACTGGAAGCGCGCGTTCTGGATCGCATACGCCAGCCGGGCTCCGGCGAGGACGATGAGCCAGCTCAGGTAGAGCCAGAGCAGGAAGAGCGGGATCGCCCCCAGCGAGCCGTAGAGCACGCCGTAGCGGAAGGTCTCCGCGGCGAAGCTCGCGTAGCCGGCCCGGAGCGCCGTCCAGAGCAGGCCGGCGACGGCGGCACCGATGAAGGCCGGGATCCAGCGGACCCGGCAGTTGGGGGTGACCACGTAGAGCAGGGTGAGGGCGCCGATGGCGGTGAGCATCGCCACGATCGAGAGGATCTCCCCCCGGAAGGGGATGCCCGACTCGTGGAGGAAGCGGCGGAGCAGTGAGTTGGCCGAGACGGCGGTTCCGAGCAGGAGCGGGATGGCGATCAGCGCCGCCAGCCAGACGAGGATCCGCACCGCCCACGGCCGGTTCTCTCGGACGTTCCAGACCTCGTTGAGCGCGTGGTCCAGCATCCGGATGAGGGGGACGGCCGAGACCACCAGGGCGATGAAGCCCACGCCCCCGGCCACCCTGGCCGAGGCGTCGGTGAGGATGCCGCGAAAGGTCGCCAGCGTGCTCTCCGCCAGCCCCGGCGAGAGCAGCCGCAGGACCAGACCCTCCATGCGGCGCTCGAAGTTCTCCTCGCCGAGCTCGCGGAGCAGGACCAGTCCCACCACCGCCAGCGGAACGAGCGAGAAGGTGCTGATGTAGGTCAGCGCGGCGGCCCGCAGCCCCAGGTTCTCCCCCCGGTATCCGGAGAAGACGGCGCGGATGCGACGCGCGGCCTCGGCGGACCTGCGGGGGGTGAGGGCCGGCGCCGTCACCGTCCCCGCCATCAGGCTCCGGGCGCCTTGTCCGCGTTCGCGGGCGGCGGGGTCGGCGTGCCCTGGCCCCCGCCACCGCCCTCGCGGCGCTCGCGCTCGCCCCGCTCGCCGCGGTCGCCCCGGTCACGGTCGCGGTCGCGGTCACGGCCGCCGCGGCGGTTGCGACCGCCACGCTGACCGCGGTCCCGGTCGCGGTCACGGTCACGGGCCACCGGCTCGCTGCGTTCCATCGGCAGGCCCACGCCATCCGGTGCCCGCAGGGCGGAGGCGGAGGAGGCGACCTTGTGGTCCTCCCCGTGGGCGCTCCGCCCGTAGAGGTCGTACTGCTCGCGGTGGTAGTTGTTCTGCGGCCGCACCTGGATGGTCTTGTTGTACCGGTCCATCAGGTGGCGCAGCTCCTGCCGCTCCTCGGCCTGGAGAAGGCGGGAGACCTCGACGTTGCAGTTCACCACCAGGGTCGGGTCCTTGAAGTTGGGCGCCTCGCGTCGCACCTCGCGGAAGATCTCGTAGGCCACGGTCGTGGCGGTCTTCACGAAGCCCTGTCCACCGCAGTAGCCGCAGTCCTCGTGCAGCATCCGGCCGATGGACTCGCGTACCCGCTTGCGGGTCATCTCCACCAGGCCGAGCTCGCTGATGCGGAGCACGTTGGTCTTCGCCTTGTCGCGGCCCAGCGCTTCCTGCAATGCCTTGAACACCTTGTCCCGGTTCTGCGGCTTCTCCATGTCGATGAAGTCGCAGATGATGATGCCGCCGATGTTGCGCAGCCGGAGCTGGTAGACGATCTCCTTGGCCGCCTCCATGTTGATCTTGGTGATCGTCTCCTCGAGGCTCTTCTTCCCGACGTAGCGCCCGGAGTTGACGTCGATGGCGGTGAGCGCCTCGGCCTGGTCGATGATGAGGTAGCCGCCGCTCTTCAGCCACACCTTGCGCTGGGTGGCTCGGCGGATCTCCTGCTCGATGCCGTAGCTGTCGAAGATCGGCTCGTCGTTCTCGTGGAGGACCACCCGCTGCGCGAGGGCCGGGTCCTGCGCGGTGACGAAGCCGAGGATGCGCTCGTACTCCTCGCGTTCGTCCACCACCAGCTTCTCCACGTCCGCGGCGAAGAGGTCGCGGGTGGCGCGGAGGATGAGGTCCAGGTCGGGATGCATCAGCCCCGGCCCGCCGCGCTTCTCGTTCTTCCGCACCACCTGGTTCCAGATCTCGATCAGGAACCGGATGTCGCTCTCCAGCTTGGCCTGGGGGACGTTCTCCGCGACGGTGCGGACGATGAAACCGGTTCCGGGCGGGCGGAGCCGGTCGACGATCTCCCGGAGTCGGCGCCGCTCCTTCTCGTTGGAGATGCGGCGGCTGATGCCCACGTGGTCCACCGTGGGCATGAAGACCAGGTGCCGGCCGGGGATGCTGATGTGCGAGGTGAGGCGGGCGCCCTTGCTG
>DASROG010000334.1:0-2608 GCA_035646995.1 Myxococcaceae bacterium | reverse complement strand
GTCCTCCTGCGCCTTCTTCTGGGCGGCGGCGCTGGCCGCTGCGACGCGCGCGGCCTCCTCCTGTGCCTTCCGCTCTGCATCGGCCCTGGCCCCTGCGGCCCGAGCCGCCTCCTCCTGGGACTTGCGCTCGGCGTCGGCGCGCGCCTGGGCTTCGGCCTGCGCCTTCTGCTGGGCGGCGCGGTCCTGCTCGGCGCGGGCGCGGGCCTCGCGCTCGGTCTGTTCCCGCGCCTTGCGCTGCGCCTCCGCGTCGGCGATGGCCTGACGCTGGCGCGCGAGCTCCGCCTGCCGTTGCTGCTCGGCGAGCGCCGCCGCCTCCGCGGCCTTGCGATCCGCCTCGGCCTTGGCGTTGGCCCGGGCCAGGGCATCCCGTGCGACCTGCTCGTCGGGCTTGGCCTGGGGCGCGGTGGCGGCCGCGGCCAGCGCCCTCCCCTGTGCCAGCGCCGAGCTGTCCGAGGGCGCCGCGGCAGGGGTGGGGGCGGCCGCCGGCGCCGTGCGTGAGGCGACGGCCGGAGCCGAGCCCGAGCCCACCTTCACCACCAGGGTGTTTCCACTGGCCTGCACGTCCGGCTCGACGTCCCGGTCGAAGCCGATGACCACCCGGGCGATGGCGCTCGCGTCGTTGCCATAGCTGGCGGTCTTGATCGCGGTGATGCGCCCGGGCCCGGAAACCTGCACGTCCTCCGGCACGCCGGAGAACACCGCCTCGCTGATGTCGATGACGAAGCGCGGCGGGTCGCTCATCGGGAAGGTGGTGAAGCTCGGCTTCTGCGTGCCGACGATCTCCACCGTCCCGCCCTTCGCCGAGACCTTCTTGATGGTGTTGACCTGGGCGTCTGCCGCGCGCGCGACCGCGCCGGCGAGGACCACCAGGGCGAGCACTCCGAGCGCGCCGTTCCTCACGAGGGTGGATGCTATCCGCCCCACCCGGGTCGGTCCAAAGAACCCCAGGGACGACGCACACCTACAGGGTGCTCAAGGGCGGGGACCGGCCCCCCGCTGGCCTCTCAGGACTGGAGCCGGGGCAAGGAGGGCCCGCGCGTCCGGTGCGTACGCGCGTACTCGACGAGGTTCTTCACGTCGTAGCAGATCTGCCGGATGTCGTGCCCCATCGTCAGCTCGATGTGGCTGTTCCCCTTCACCGGCCGCCAGAGGAGGTATTCGCTCCGGGCGGCGCGGTACACGCTCCGCGTCGACTCCACCGAGGCCAGCGGGTCCATGTCCCCGAAGATGATTGCCATGGGGATGGAGATGTTGGCGAAGCCCTGCTTGTAGTCGTAGCCCGTCCTGTAGCAGGTGAGCTCACCGCGGCGGATCCACCGCGCGAACTGCTCCAGCACCTTGCGCGGCTCGCGCTCGCCGCCCTCGCGAAGGAGCCAGCGGATGTCGGCCCCGCTCACCCGGCTGGGGTTGGACAGCCAGTTCACCCTCCGGGCCAGCGCATCGTAGACCGGATGCACCTCGGCCCGGGCGATGAGCCGCTCCAGCCACTTCAGCCACTCGTCCACCGGGACGTAGTTGAACCGCACCAGCGCGTCGACCACCGGCTCCAGCTCGTCCCCGGCCGGAAGCCGGGCGAAGGCCGCGGCGCGCGCGCGGAGCAGCCGCCCGAGCGCGAGGAGCCGCCGCTGCACGTTGATCACCGTGACCCCCGCGTCGATGAGCACGCCGGTGAGCGGGGTGGTGAGCGCCAGGAGGCGGAGCAGAAGGAACCCTCGACCGAGGTCCGCCGGCGCCCCGATGGTGACCAGCCCCTCCAGGTCGTCGTGGAGCCCGGCGTACCCGTAGCCGAGCATCCCCCCCATGGAGTGCCCGACGTAGAAGATGCGCCGCCGCCCCGTCCTCGCCTTCACCGCCGCGACGGTCGCCGGCAGGTCGTCGAGGAGGTAATCGTCCAGGTCCCAGCCGTAGTCGAGGTCCGGCGGCAGCGGGCGCCCGGTCAGTCCGGACCGCTCGCGCTGGAGTTGCTGGTTGCTCTTGCCGTGCCCGCGCAGCTCCACGATGTGGATGTCGAGCCCGAAGTAGAGGAGGCTCTTGACGAACTCGCCGCTGGTCCAGGTGTGGCGGTTCTGGGAGAAGCCGTGGACCAGGAGCACCGGCTCTCCGAGCAGCGGCTGCTGGAAGGACTGCGGCGCCGGCTCGTAGCGGGTGACGACGAGCGTCCACCCGTCGGAGGTCTCCACCGAGTACTCGGACTTCCGGTACAGGTCCCGGAACGCCACCTCGTCGACCGTGGGCGGGGCGACGGGGACGTGCGTTCGGGGAAGACGCATCGGTGCGAGTTGACTTTAGGGTCGGTGCTGCGCCGCGCCAAGCACCATGCGTGGGGCCCGGGTCACCGGGGCCGGCGGGTATGGTCCAGCAGCGCCTTCACCGCACCCACCAGGTACAGCGACCCTGCAACCAGCACCCAGGCGTCCGGACCGGCCCGGACCCGCGCCCGGGCGAGGGCCTCCTCCGCCGAGGGCGCGACGTCCACCGTGGGGCAGAGCGACCGGCCCAGCGCGAGGTACGTGGCCGGATCGAGGCTCCGGGGACTGGGAACCGGAGTGAAGGCGGCCGACGCGCACCGGGGCAGGAGCGTCCGGAGCATCGGCTCGACCCGCTTGTC
>DASROG010000333.1:0-4456 GCA_035646995.1 Myxococcaceae bacterium | reverse complement strand
ACCACCGACGGGGCGATGACGTCGCGGACGTTGGCCGCCGCCTTGCGGACACCCTTGCCGCCGTAGCGCGCATCGCCGTCGCGCAGCTCGACCACCTCATGCGCGCCGGTGGACGCCCCGGACGGGACCGCCGCCCGGCCGACGTCACCCCCGTCCAGCGTGACCTCGACCTCCACCGTGGGATTGCCACGGGAGTCGAGGATCTCCCGAGCGACGATGTCGATGATCTCCGTCATGGCCGGGCCTTGTACGCACCCTGCGGGAGCGCGGGCAAGGACGGCGAGGACGCCCCTCTAGTGAAGTTCGCGGAGGTCGATGACGACGACGCCGCGCTTCGGCTTCTCGTCGCGGCGGTCCTGGTCGCTGCGGCGCACCGGGCGCTCGCAGTCGTCGGGAGGCGGAACGGGCAGCTCCACCGCCGGTCGCTCGCGCTCGTCGCGCTCCCGCCGATCCCGGCGGCCGACCTGGTCGATGACGAAGCTGTCGAGCATTCCGGCGTCTCCCACGAGGCCGGCGACGGGCCGGCCTTGAACCCTCATTGTAATGCCTGAGGTCCCCCCAGCAAGGGTCGCTCCCCGACCCCTCCGGGCTACCGCGCCTCCGCTCGTTTCTTGAATGCTTCCAGGAGCTTGGGGAGCGACTGGTCGACCAGCAAGTTGACGATGGACCGCGGTACCAGGGGACCCACTCCCACCTCGATGGTGTACGTGGCGCGCGTCTTTCCGTCGGGGGTTGCCTCGAGGGTCCAGTTGCCGTGGTTGTCGCGCATCAGCTCGCCTTTCACGAACGTCCAGCGCACCGAACGCGGGCGATCCTCGACGTGGTGGAGCGTGTAGTGGATGCGCTTGACCAGGTCGATGCCGTAGTCCACGTCGACCTCGTTCCCCTTCCGGTTCCGGCTCCGGGCCTCCTTCACCTCGGGGAGGAACTCCGCGTAGTGGTCGTAGTCGACGATGACGTCGAACACCCGCTCGGGCGGGACGTCGATGACGATGCTCCGGGTGGCGGCTGGCATGTTCAGCGTCCTCCGGCCTGCCTGGAGAAGTACTCGGGCTTCGTCTCGAAGCGGTGCTGGGCCTGGACGTAGCGGATGGTCCCGGTCTTGCTCCGCATCACCACCGACCAGGTCTCGGCGCCCCCTCCGAAGAAGCGCACGCCGCGGAGGAAGTCGCTGGAGGTGACGCCGGTGGCGGCGAACATCACCTCGCCCTGGGCCAGCTCCTCGGCGGTGTAGATGCGGTTCAGGTCGCTGATGCCCATCCGCCGGGCCCGGACGATCTCCTCGTCGTTGCGTGGCTTGAGCCGGCCTTGCATGTCGCCTCCGACCGACTTGACCGCCGCGGCGGTGATGACGCCCTCCGGGGCGCCGCCGATGCCCATCAACACGTCCACGCCCGTCTCGGGGAAGCAGGTGGCGACGCCGCCCGCCACGTCGCCGTCCTCGATGAGCCGGATCCGGGCACCCGCGGACCGGACCTCACGGATCAACTCCTCGTGGCGTGGACGATCGAGGACGACCACGGTCAGGTCTCCGGGGTCACGGCCGAGCGCCCGGGCGATGGAGCGAAGGTTCTCGGTGGGACTTCTCCGCAGGTCGATCGCCCCCCGCGCCTGTGGCCCGACCGCGAGCTTCTCCATGTAGGTGTCCGGGGCATTGAGCAGCTTCCCGCGCTCGGCGAGCGCCACCACCGCGATGGCTCCCGGCCGCCCGTAGGCGCAGAGGTTGGTCCCCTCGAGGGGATCGAGCGCGATGTCGATGCCCGGGTCGTCCGGCCCCCACCGGCCGACCTTCTCGCCGATGTAGAGCATGGGGGCCTCGTCGCGCTCCCCCTCGCCGATGACCACCGTGCCCTGGATGTGCAGGGTGTCGAATGCACGGCGCATGGCGTCCACCGCCGCCTGGTCAGACAGGTTCTTCTCGCCTCGACCCATCAGCCGGGCCGCAGCGATCGCCGCGAGCTCGGTGACGCGCACCACCTCCAGCGCCAGGTTGCGGTCCATCGACGTCCTCCTCCCCGTGGTGCGGCGGACCGTACTCCGGCCCGTGCAGGGAGGCGACGGTCCGATGGCGCATCCGCCGGGCAGCGGGCGATCCCAAGCGTCAGGCGGTGGACGGGGACACCAGCGCGGCCACCCAGTCCGGGAGGCGCGCCGGCCGTCCTCCCTTGCCCAGGCAGGCGTGGATGGTGGTCCCGGTGCAGAGCACCGCCGACTCTCCCTCGCGGGTGACCTGGTAGCGGAAGGTCAGCGTCACCCGGGTGACCGCTGGCACTTCGACCCCGACCAGGAGCAGGTCCTCGTAGCGCGCCGGCGCCACGTAGCGGCAAGTGGCCTCCACCACCGGCAAGCTGAGCCCCTCCGCCTCCATCTCCCGGTAGCTCTTGCCGTGGGCGCGGAGGAACTCGCTTCGGGCGAGCTCGAAGTAGCGGAGGTAGTTCGCGTAGTACACCACCCCCATCTGGTCGGTGTCGCCGTAGATGACACGCACCCGCGCCTGGAACATCCGTCCCCTCCTGTCGGAGACGGTAGGCGTCGGGATGCACGCGGGACAAGCGTCACGAAGGGCGGCGCGCTCGAGGGTACACTCCGCTGCCTCCCGATGACCCGCGCACTCGCTCTCGCACTCGTCCTGCTCGCCACGCCCGCGCTCGCCAAGCCACCCCGGCTCACGCTCTTCATCGCCGTGGACGCGCTCGGAACGGACCTGCTCCTCCGTTCGCGCCCCCAGCTCAAGGCCGGCCTCGGCCAGCTCATCGACCGGGGCGCCCTCTATCCGGACGTGCGTTACCAGCAGGCGCTGGTCGCCACCGCGCCGGGGCACAGCGTGCTCTCCACCGGAGCCTACCCCTGGCGGACCGGCGTGGTCGGCAACCGGGTGATGAACCGGACCACGGGGAAGGAGGAGCCGGTGTTCTGGGATGCCACCCATCCGGTGCTCGACGCGCCGGCGGGGGTGGAGGACGTCTCGCCGGAGCCGATGCTCGCCGAGACCCTCGCCGACCACCTGCGGCTGTTCACCGCGGGCCGCGGCAAGGCCATCGCCCTCTCGGGGAAGGCACGGGCGGCGATCGCGCTCGCCGGCCGGCTGGGGCAGGCCTTCTGGTTCAACGAGCAGGTGGGCCGGCTGGTCACCGGGACCGCCTACATGAAGGAGCTTCCGGCGTGGCTCCGGGCCTTCAACGACCGGCGGCTCCCCGACGCGGCCTTCGGCGGCGACTGGACGCTGGCCCTGCCGACGAAGGAGTACCTCGGCGAGGACGACCGGCCCTTCGAGGCCCCCTCCTACGGGATGGGACGGACCTTCCCCCACTCGCTCAAGGGCGGAGCGACGTCTCCCGGTCCTCCCTCCTACGCCGCGTTCGCCTCCTCGCCGCTGGCCAACGATCTCCTGGTCCAGGCGGCGAAGGCGGCCATCGCCGCGGAGGGCCTGGGCAAGGATGACGTCCCGGACCTGCTCGCCGTCAGCTTCAGCGCGACCGACCTCGTGTACCACCAGTACGGCCCCTACTCTTGGGAGATGCAGGACGCGCTGGTCCGGCTGGACCGGCAGCTCGCCGACCTCCTCGCCGCGGCGGAGAAGGCCGCCGGCGGGCGGCAGAACCTCCTGGTGGTGGTGTCCTCGGACCACGGCGGCGCGGCGCTGCCCGAGGAGTGGATCGCCGCCGGCATCAACGCGACCCGGATGAAGCCGTCGGCGCTGAAGCAAGGCCTTTCCCAGGAGCTGCAGACCCGCTTCGGCGCGCCGGTCCTCCTGGGGCTGGTGGACCGGGAGGTCTTCCTGAACGGGAAGGTGCTGGCGGAGAGGAAGCTGGATCCGTCGGTGGTGCGCCGAGCGGCGGCGGACTGGCTGGCCCGCCAGCCGGGGGTGGCGCTGGTCGCCACGCAGGACGAGCTCGAGTCGGGGAAGGAGCTGAGCGGTTTCCTTCCCGCGCTCCGCCGCGGCCATTACCCGGGCCGGAGCGGGGAGGTGACCTTTCTCCTGAGACCGTACGTCGTCTTCACCGAGTCCGACACCGGCACGACCCACGGCGAGCCCTACGCCTACGACAACCAGGTTCCGCTGGTTCTCTATGGCAAGGGAGTGAAGCCCGGGGTGTACCGGGCGCAGGTGCACGCCAGCGACGTGGCGCCCACCGCGGCGATGCTGATGGAGATGGGCGCGCCGGCGTCGGCGGAGGGCGAGCCGCGGGTGGAGTCAGTCCTCCAGGGACGCTGAACCGGCCACGCTCGCTCGAGTCGGTCAGTCCTCGAGACGGGCGACTCCGCCGCAGCTCAGCGCTCGACGATCTCCAGCGACAGGTCCATCGCGCGTGCCGAGTGGGTGAGCGCGCCCATCGACACGAAATCCACGCCGATCTGCGCGAGCCGCGGTAGCCGCTCCAGCGTCACGTTGCCCGACACCTCCAGCTGCACCTTCCCCCCGGCGATCCGCACCGCCTCGGCGACGGTCGCGTCG
>DASROG010000332.1:0-11602 GCA_035646995.1 Myxococcaceae bacterium | reverse complement strand
GTCTTTCTACCGTCCTCGGGTAGAACGGGCGCTCTGTCCGGATGAACGACCCCGTCCCCGCCCGAGCGACCGTCTCGCCCGACGTGCCGCTCGCCTCGATGCCGCGGGAGCTCACCGTCCGCGGTCTCGTGCTGGGCAGCGTGCTCGGGGTGATGTTCGCCGCGAGCTCGGTGTACCTGGCGGTGAAGGTCGGCCTCACCGTCTCCGCGTCGATTCCGGTGGCGGTGCTGTCGATCGCGGTGTTCCGGGCTCTCGGGCGCTCCAGCGTGCTCGAGAACTGCATGGTGCAAACGACGGGCTCGGCCGGAGAGTCACTCGCCTTCGGCATCGCGGTCACGCTGCCGGCCCTGCTGTTCATGGGCTACGACCTCGACCTCGTCCATGCGCTCCTGGTGGCGCTGCTCGGCGGGATCCTGGGCGTGCTGATGATGATCCCCCTCCGGCACGGGCTGGTGGTGGAGGAGCACGCGACGCTCCGCTTCCCCGAGGGCACCGCGTGTGCCGAGGTGCTGGAGGCGGGCGAACGCGGCGGGAGCATGGCGCGCCTGGTGGTCTCGGGCCTCCTCATCGGCGCGGTGTACAAGGTGGCCTACGCCGGGTTCCGCCTCTGGCGGGAGATCGTCGGAGGGGTGCTCGGCTGGGTGCAGCGCCTGCCCGATGGCACCGTCGTCCGGCACGGGTTCCCCGGGGCATCGGTGGCGGTCGAGATCAGCCCCGAGCTGCTCGGCGTGGGCTACATCATCGGGCCGCGGGTCGCCGGGATCACCTTCGCCGGGGGTGTGCTCAGCTTCCTGGTGCTCATCCCGATGATCGGCTTCTTCGGCGAGGGGCTCACCACTCCGCTGCTCTCGCCCGAGGGAATGCTCATCCGTGACATGGGGCCGGACGAGATCCATCGGGCCTACGTGCTCTACATCGGCGCGGGTGCGGTGGCGGCCGGAGGGCTGATCAGCCTCGTGCGCTCGCTGCCCAGCATCGTGGAGGCCTTCCGGCGAGGCTTCCGCACCTTCCTCGCATCCCGGCGAGGAGAGGCGGTGGCCATCGACCGGACCGAGCAGGACCTGCCGATCAGCATCGTGGTGGGTGGCTCGCTCCTCCTCCTCCTCGTCATCTGGCTCGCCCCGCCGCTACACGTCAATTTCCTCTCGGCGGTGGTGATCCTCCTGGCGGGGTTCGTCTTCGTCACGGTGAGCGCACGCATCACCGGCGAGATCGGGAGCTCGTCGAACCCGATCTCCGGCATGACCGTGGCCACGCTCCTCGCCACCTGCTTCCTCTACTTGCTGCTGGGGTGGACCTCGCCGGACGACCGGTTCATGGCCCTGACCACCGCGGCGATCGTCTGCATCGCGGCGAGCAACGGGGGCACCACGGCGCAGGATCTCAAGACCGCACAGCTGGTGGGGGCGACGCCGAGCCGGCAGCAGATCGCCCTGTTCGTGGGCGTGATCACCTCGGCGGTCCTCATCGGGCCGGTGCTGGCGGCCGTGAACCGGGGCGAGACCGCCACGGTGCCCGAGAGTCACCCCGGCGTGCGGGTCACCCACCCCACCGCGGAGCAGGTCCTCCAGCGCGAGTTTCCCTTCCGCGCAGCCCCCGGCGCCTTCTCCGCCTCGACCCTCACCGGAGGGGAGCTGGCACGCCAGCTGTGGGGCCGGGGGCTGGAGGTCCGCCTCGACTCCGCCGGGCTGCCGGTGGCCATCCGGACCTTCCGGAGCGAGGTGACGGCGGGCAGCCTCGCCGGCGAGGAGGTCCGCGCAGGCCAGCGAGCCGGAGAGCCTGGCCTGGCCCGCGCCACGCTCGGAACGCTGGGCGCCCTGAGCGAGCCGGAGGAGAGACGGCTCTCGGTGGGCTACGTGCGGAACGACGCGCCCGTCCCCACCGGCAAGTACCTCAGCGACGCAGCGGGCAACATCGAGTACGTGGTGGACCCCGGAATCGGCGGGCGGGTGACCGAGGTACATGGCGTGAAGCTCAACCGGTACGAGGCGCCGAAGGCCCGGCTCTTCTCGCTGATCGTCGACGGCATCCTGACCCGGAAGCTTCCCTGGGACCTGGTGCTCCTCGGAGTGGCGCTGGCGCTGATGCTGGAGCTGTGCGGCGTGTCGGCCCTACCGTTCGCGGTGGGGGTGTACCTGCCGATGTCCACCAGCGCCCCGCTCTTCGTGGGCGGGCTGGTGCGCTGGTGGGTAGACCGCCGCCGCACAGGAGCCGAGTCCGACGCCAGCCCCGGAACCCTGCTCGCCTCCGGGTACATCGCCGGCGGCTCGCTGGCCGGGGTGGTCATCAATCTCCTGCACATCCCGGCCGGCGGGTCGTGGATCGACGCGCTGGACGTGCCGGCCCACCTGGCCGGGCGTCCGGGGTGGATCGCCCGGGTGGTGGAGGCGGTGGGAGACTCCCCGCGCGCCCACCCGGTGGCGTCGATCACCCTGGGGGTCGTCCTCTTCTCCCTGCTGGCGTTGCACCTCGGTCGGGTGGCGCTCCGGACCCGGGAGGCGAATGGGCCTCATCCGGTCTAGACTCGGCCTCCGTTGACTGCCGCAACGGACGCCGCGACTGCCCCCGATCCGCTCGCCGACCCGGAGAACCGGCAGCGGCTCGATATGGCGAAGGTGTTCGCCTTCCAGCTGCTCAAGGGCATCAAGCAGATCGGCATGTACCGGCACAACGAGGCCCGGTACACCGAGTACCTCTCCAAGGCCCACGAGGCGATCAGCCAGTACACCGACCGCTTCGGGCCGCTGATCTTCAAGGTGGAGCAGCAGAACTTCGCGCTCTTCGAGCAGCCGCTCTTCGCCGAGGACACCCCTCTCCCCTTCAAGTTCTGGCGCGACGGGATCCGGCAGTTCATCTTCCGCCCGGGGCTGCGCCCGGACGAGCTGCTCGCCTTCACCCTGGTCGCGCTGAGCGACGTGGAGAAGCAGGGTGAGGACACGGTGGCCCAGCTGTGGCGGTCGCCCCTGGACAACCTCGAGTACGTGGTGGTCGAGGGCTTCAAGGTCGACGGCTTCAGCGACGAGGAGGTTCAGGTCGAGGTCGACCGGATCGTCGAGTACCTCTACTCGCGGCTGCGCAGCCACTCCGAGGACTTCCTCCGCTTCGCCCGGGTCACCGCCGAGGATCTGGAGCTGAAGCTGGAGGGAGTGGAGCAGGTTCGTGGCGCGGTCATCTCCGGAGTGACGGCCACCGACGAGCTCAAGGCCAAGCTGCAGAAGGAGCTGACCGAGGAGGAGCAGAGCCGGCTCTTCCCCAAGCTGGTCTCGTCGATCTTCCAGGTGGCCGAAGCGGGCGTGGACGACCCCGAGCTGCTGGAGGACATGTTCCTTCAGCTGCTGGACGCGCTGCTGCTCCAGGAGGACTTCGCGATCATCAACCAGATCGTCCTCAAGCTCCGCGCGATGGAGGACCGCCCGGGGATGGGTGGCATCCGCAGGCTGAAGGCCACCTTCGTGGAGAAGATGGGAGAGGAACAGCGCCTGGTCCGGGTGGCGGACGTGCTGCGCGCGGCCCGGCCGAGCGTGCTGGCGGACATCGGCCGGTACCTGTCCTCGCTCCAGCCGACAACGCTGCCGACCCTGCTCGACGTCCTGGAGACGCTGGACGCGCCCGAGCACCGGCTGGTGCTCTGCGACGTGATCGCCGAGTTCTGCAGGGCCAACGCCGCCACCCCCATCATCCAGCGGCTGTCCTCGGAGCGTCCGATGACGGTGCGGGACATGGTGTACGTGCTCGAGCGGGCGCAGCACCCGGACCGCATGCAGTACTTCGGCCGGGTGCTGAAGCACAGGAACCTGGCAGTGCGCCTGGACGTGATGGGCACCATCGCCCGGGGGCGAAGCGTCGAGTCCCGCCGGCTCATCGCCGAGGCCCTCAAGGACGACAACGCGCAGGTGCGGGTCCAGGCGGCGCGCCTGCTCCCGGAGTACGACCGAGAGCAGGCCTACCAGGAGCTGGTCTCGGTGATGAAGGGGAAGGACTTCAAGAGGCGGAGCCCCGAGGAGCAGGCGGCCTTCTACACCGCGCTGGGAAGCACGGGACTTCCGATCGCGCTCTCGCTGATGACGCAGCTGCTGGCGGAGCGGCCGCAGCTGTGGAACCGGGCGCGGGTGCTGGAAGAGAAGCTGCTCGCGGTGCACGGACTCGCCGGGGTGCAGTCCATCCAGTCCTACAAGGCGCTGCAGGCAGTGGTGGAGGACCGCAACCAGCCATCCGAGGTGCTGGTGGCCGCGCGCCGAGCGCTGGCCGAGACGAGGCGAAAGCTGTTCGGCGACGCCGCACCTCCGGAGGCGAGCTAAGTGGCGGAGAACCTCAGGATCAGCGGCGCCGGAGACGAGAGCGTCCTGGAGTTCGGCCGGGACCACTCCGAGAAGCTGCAGCAGCTCTCCCGCTCGGTGCTGTCGACGCTCTACATGCTGGTGCGCTCGGCGAAGATGTACGACCCGGACAACGCGGTGTTCGAGCGCCCGCTGATCTCGCTCCAGGACAACCTGAACCTCATCATCTCGCGCGAGGGCCGCTTCGACCTGGTGGGGATCAAGAGCTCGTTCTACGTCAACAACATGCTGGTGAAGGTCGAGCTCAACGCGGTGGAGAACATCCGCTACCTGCTCGAGGAGATGCGGGCCAAGGACGTGGGCGGCTTCACCCTCGCCAAGTCGGTGCAGAATGCCGAGCTGAAGAACTTCGTGTGGATCTTCGCCAAGGACACGGCGGAGCTGCCCGACGAGGAGGGGCTGGCGAAGCGCAAGCTCCTGGCGATCAAGATTTCCCGGTGGAGCAAGCTCAGGGAAAAGCTGGAAAAGGAGAAGCTGGACGACGAGGAGAAGGTCGACCGGAAGAAGTACGCGATCACCGTCTACGCCCGCGCGGTCTTCTTCATCTCCCGGTACCTGGACTCGGTGCGCAAGGGCACGCCGATGGTGGCGGCGCGGGCGCTGCGCATCGTCCAGGACCTGGTCGACATCTGCTACGACGCGAAGGTGCACTTCCTGGGCATGACCACCATGCGCCAGGAGTCCGAGTACCTGGTGTTCCACCAGGTGAACACCTGCCTCCTCTCGATCGTGTTCGGGGTGGAGCTGGGCTTGACCAAGGCACAGCTCCGGGACCTGGGGTTCATCGCCCTCTTCCACGACGCAGGGATGGCGACCATCCCCGACGAGCTGGCCGGGAAGCGCGGCGGGCTCACCGGGGAGGAGCGGACCCTCATCGCGCGCGCGCCGCTGATCTCGGTGCGGAACGTCCTGATGGAGAAGGGCTTCACCCGGACCACGCTGCACCGGGTGGTGACCACGCTCGAGTACAAGAGCGACTTCGGGACCGCGGTGCGTGACGCCCGCGGCAACATCCAGATGATCATCCCCAAGTCATCGCTGGGGCTCTACGCGAAGATCATCGCCATCACCGCCGGATTCGACGCGCTCACCAGCAAGCGGCCGTTCCGCGACGCCTACGGGCCCGAGGTGGCGATGATGCTGATGTGGAGCGAGCTGCGGCACAAGTTCGACCCGGAGCTCCTGAAGGTCTTCATGCGGGTGCTGGCCATCCCGCCGGTGAAGGTCCTCTCCCGGCGGCAGCAGGGCGCACTCTCGGTCACCGGGCTCTGAGCGACCGCGTGGCGCGGCCGCGCCCCACGCTCGGGGACTTCCGCGAGCAGCTTCGTTCGAGCGCGAGCTTCGCGCGACGAAGTCGTCCTGTTCCGGTCCCGACGAAGAGGTGTCGGGGCCCCTCAGAGCGCGTCGATGGCCTCGCGGAGATCCGGCGGCAGGGGCGCCTCGCACCGCACCGGCTTGCCCGTGCGCGGATGCGGGAAGACCAGCTTCCAGGCATGGAGCGCCTGCCGGCCGAGGCGCGCCTGCGCTGCCTTGACCCTGGCGTCCCCCTTCCGGGTTCCGCCGTAGAGCGTGTCGCCCAGCAGCGGATGCCCCATCTCGGAGAGGTGGACGCGGATCTGGTGGGTGCGTCCCGTCTCGAGGCCGACCTCGAGCAGGGCCACCCCGTGGAGCAGCTTCCGGACGCGCCAGGTGGTGACCGCGAGCTTGCCGGTCTTCGTGCGTGCGGTGAACCGCTTCCGGTCGCGCGGATGTCGGGCGTGAAACGTCGCCAGCCGGCCCGTCTCCCGCGGATGCCCGTGGACCAGGGCGAGGTAGGTCTTCTCCACGGTGCGCGCCTGGAACGCGCGCTGGAGCGCCTGGAGGGCGGTGTCGTTCTTGGCGACCACCAGGCAGCCGGAAGTCTCCTTGTCCAGCCGGTGGACGATGCCCGGCCGGAGCACGCCGCCCACGCCGGAGAGCCCCGTGACGTGGTGCAGGAGCGCGTTCACCAGGGTCCCGCCTGCGTGTCCGGCCGCCGGATGGACGACGACCCCCGCCGGCTTGTCGAGGACGAGGAGGTCCCTGTCCTCGTGGAGGATGGTGAGCGGGAGATCCTCGGGCTCGGGGATCGCCGGCTCCGGTGGAGGAACGGAGACCTCGAGGCTCTCCCCGCCCTTGAGCCGGAGAGACGCCCGGCCCGGTCGGCCGTCGACCCGGACTCGTCCCTGCTCCAGCAGTGCCTGCACGCGCGACCGGCTCAGCGCGGGCAGGCTCGAGGTGATGGCGCGGTCGAGCCGTTCGCCCCGCAGCGCCGGGCCGACGTTGAACCGGTGCAACTCCCCGCTGGGTGCGTCGCGCTGTGGCTCGGTGCTCACGTCGCAGGGATGGAGTGTAACCGCGCGCTATCGACTCTCGACGGGAGCCGCCCCGGGGGGCCAGCGCAACCGGGCTCAAGCCGCTCATCACATGAACCTGGACGGAGAGTGCTAGCCAATTCCCCTCAAGCACTTGATCTCAGGCCGAGGCGATCAACTCCAGGTGTGAGTCGTTGTATCGCGTTTTGAGCGCTCGACGGCGGGGGGCGGGCTTCGCCGACTCGAGCGCTCCCGCTTCCTTCGAGGTCGCACCCTCCGCGATGGGTGCGGCGCCGGGCAATGCCGAGCCGCCGCGAGGGTTGCGATCCGGGCCGGGGCCCCAGTCTCCTCGATGGAAGCCCGGACGACCCCGGCCGCCCATGCCCGGGTGCCGATGGAAGGTCCCTGGTCGCGTTCAGCGCGGCCGCTCGTCACGCAGCGGCGCCGGTCCACCCGCCGGCTCACCGTCGCTTCGGAAGCCCAGCACCGGCGGACGTCGCAGCGGCAGGGAGCGTCCCGGCGCGCCGTCACCAGATCTTCGACCGCACGTGCGCCTTTCCGCGCACGATGATGTCCACCACCGCCCGGTCGAAGAAGTTGGTGGTGGTGTAGACCTCCTGGCTCACCCGGCTCCGGTAGAGGTCCCGCCCCTCGTCGAGCTCCTCCTTGAGCACGTCGAAGAGGTTGTCCTGCTCGATGCCCTTGATGATCTTCTGCTCGTTGTAGAGCGAGAGATCGGATGCAATCGCCCTTGCGAGCCGCAGCGCCTTCGTTCGCTCTTCGTCGGTCATCGGTCAGTCCTCCGGCTCCTCACGACCCCCGCGCGTGCGAGCGCTGGGCGGCGAGGAGGTAAGTCTTGCTCACCCGGGCCGGATCGAGCCGCAGCTCGCGGGCCAGGTTCACCAGGATGCCACGCAAGTACACCGTCGCGGGAAGCCGGTCGTAGCGGTCCGCCTCCACGTTCTCCAGGTGGATGCGGGTAATGCGGGTCCGCTCCGCCACCTGCTGAAGCGAGAGTCCGTAGGACTCGCGCACCTGCCGCAGCAGCTCGCCATTGAATTCGGCGTCCGCCGGCAGGTCCAGCTTGAGCTTGTTCTCGCGGGGCCGCGTGGGGAGCTCCGGCTGGCGCTCGGGGGCGGCGCTGGCGGGCGGCGGAGCGGGAGGAAGTGGCAGGGGCTCCGCGGCCATCGGCTCGGCCGGGGGCAGCTGTGGAGCGGGCTTGATCCGGAGCCCGAGCGCCGGTGCGAGCACGGTGCGCTCCGGATCACTCTCCCTTTCGGACAGAGCGGAGAGCCGTTCGGGGAGGTCCTCCGGAGGCGAAGCGGCAGGCTCCTGCCGGGCGGGCGAGACGTCCGGCTCCCGGGCCTGCCGGACCGCCTGATCCCCGGGAACTGCGGCGGCCCAGTCGCCGTTCAGCAGCAGCTCCGGCTGGGCGGAACGCTCCGCCGGCACGCTGACGTCCTCCGGCGCCGCCTGCGCCGTCGCGGTACGCCCGAAGAGGCCGGGGGCCTCGGTCATCTCGAGCGCGAGGGCGTGCTGCCGGGGAGGCTCCTCTTCCTCCTCGTCGAGCTCGGCCGCATCGTCGTCCTCCAGCTGTTCCGAGCGGGCATGCGGGCCCGGCGCGATGGGCGGCAGCGGCGGCGCGTCCTCGTCGTCGTCCTCGGCCCAGAGGGTCGCCGGGCCGATGCGGCCGATGGAACGGTCGTAGCTGGCCCGGCGCGCGGGATCGAGCAGCACCTCCGCCGCCTCGTCCAGCCTCGCCCGGAGCTCACCGAGCTCGTCCTCGTCGACCAGGGCGTAGACGGCGAGCGACTCCGTCCCGTAGGTCTCGCGCGCCCGCTCCACCGCCTCGCGCAGCTCGTCGATCGACGAGGCCGGGTCGACCTCCAGCACGTCGTACAGCGTCGGCTCCTCGGTGGCGGTCATCGGCCCGCGGACCTCGGCCGGTCGAGCGCGACCAGCGCCTCGGCCACCGACGTGACGTTCGACGACGCTGCCGACCCCGCCGCGTCCACCAGCAGCGGCCGCCGCTTCCGGACCGTCTGCCACGCCGAGTCGTCGTAGGCGATCGCCCCCAGGAAATCCATGTCCAGCCCGAAGAACTTCTTCCACGCCGCCACCACCGCCCGTCCCACGCTCTGGTCCGCCGGGGAGCGGACCTGGTTCACCACCAGCCTCACCCGGAAGTCGCGCAGCGACCGCTCCATTTGGACGGCCGCGTCGGGGTTGCTCTCCGCCACCGTCTTGACCACCTCGGCCGGGGTGCGCATCGCGCTCCCCTGACTCCCGAGAGCGACCTCCGCCACGTGAGCCACCCCCAGCGCCTGCGCCGTCTGCTGCAGCCGCCGGAACAGCGCTGCCTTGAGAAAGCGGTACGCGTTCTCCACCGAGGTCGGCTCGGGGAGGAGGACCAGCAGCCCGTGGTCGGCGAGGAGGAAGAAGTCGATGGTGTGCAGCGACGTGCCGGCTCCGAGGTCCAGCACCACGTAGTCCGCGTCGAGGGTCTGCAGCTGCTCCACCAGCCGCGTCCGGGCCTGTGCGCGGGGGTTGGCCGCGTCGAGCGCGTCCATCGCCCCGGAGACCAGGCTCAGGTTCTCGATGCCGGTGGGTGCGGCGAGCGACTCGATGCGAGTGCCCTTGGTCACCACGTCGGAGAGCGTGCCCTGGGGCTGGTTGATGCCGAGGCAGGTGTGGAGGTTGGCACCTCCGAGGTCCACGTCGACCAGCGTGACCCGGTGCCCCGCGCGCGCCAGGGCGATGCCCAGGTTGGCCGACACCAGCGACTTCCCGATCCCTCCCTTGCCTCCGCCCACGGCGACGATGCGCCGCGCACGACGCCCCCCGGGCAGCTCGTCCGGGCGTGGCCGGGGCCGGGTCAGCTCCACCACGTTGTTCAGGCCGTAGCGCTTCACGTTCGGCGGTCGTCGCCAGGTGCGGATTCTAGTGGGGACTCCGACCTACGCGCCAGGAAGGGAGGCGCGTGCTGCGGCCACTGCGGCGGCGAGACGGGCGACGTCCGGGTCCTCGATGCACCGGACGTCCAGCACCAGCCGCCCCTCCTCGATGCGAGCCAGGACCGAGGGCTCTCCGGTGCGCAGGCGGGTCGCGAGCACCTCGGCGTCCCGGTCCACGACGCAGGCCCAGCTTCGCGGGCGGGCCAGCGGAAGCGTTCCTCCTCCCACCTGCCCCTCCACGTGGATGACCCGGACCTCCACCCCCGCATCCGCGAGGTGCTGCCGGAGCACGTCCGCTCGCGCGCGGAGCACCGGCTCGGGGGCCAGCGCCAGAGCACGGGCGGGGATCGCGTCCCCCCGACCCTCCTGGACCATGCGCAGGGTGGCCTCGAGCGCCGCGACGGTGAGCTTGTCCACCCGCAGCGCCCGGGCCAGCGGATGGGCACGGAGCCGGGAGACCCAGAAGGCGCGGCCCACCACGATTCCCGCCTGCGGGCCGCCGAGCAGCTTGTCCCCGGAGAAGGCCACGAGGTCGGCGCCGGCCTCGATGTGCCCGCGCATCGTCGGCTCGGCCACCGCGCCCGGCAGGTCCAGCTGGGAGAGGAGCCCGCTTCCGGCATCCACGAAGAGCGGGACCCCGCGTGGCTGGCACAGCCGCGCCAGCTCCTCCACCGTGGCCTCCTCGGTGAAGCCCACCAGGGCGAAGTTGGATCGGTGAACCTTGGCCACCAGCGCCGTGGCCGGCGAGAGCGCCCGCTCGTAGTCGGCCCGGCGGGTGCGGTTGGTCGTCCCGACCTCCACCAGCGTCGCGTGGGACTGCCGCATCACGTCGGGCACACGGAACCCGCCGCCGATCTCCACCAGCTCGCCCCGGGAGACCACCACCTCTCGCCCCTCGGCCAGCGCGGTGAGGACCAGGAACGTCGCCGCGGCGCAGTTGTTCACCACGATCGCGTCCTCGGCGCCGGTCAGCGCCCGGAGAGGCTCGAGGAGCGGGGCGAAGCGCGAGCCCCGCTCGCCGGATTCCAGATCCAGCTCGAGGTTGGAGTAGCCCCGGCCCACCGCCTCCACCCGGGCCAGCGCCTCGGGCGCGAGCGGCGCCCGGCCGAGGTTGGTGTGCAGCACCACTCCGGTGGCATTGAGGACCGCCCGCAGCCCCGGCGTGGCCAGCGCCACCAGCGCCGGTCCGAGCGCGTCGGAGGAGAAGCTCGCCGCCTCCCCCTGGAGGATGCGGGTGCGGAGCACCGCCAGGACCCGTCGGATGGCCTCCACCACCCGCGGACGGGGGTGGATCTGCAGCGCCGCCCGGCCCGCCTCCGAGACCAGGACCGCCTCCACCGAGGGTAGCGCGCGCAGCCGGTCCCGCGTCGCCGCCGGAGGGCCGCCGTCGCTCATCGGTCACGCTCCGCCCGCGGCGCCGCCGGAGCGGTGGTCTTCACCACGCCCGGCAGCGGCCGGCCACCGAGCAGCCGGTAGGTGTTCCAGCTCCGGAGCACCCGCTTCACGTAGCCGCGGGTCTCGGAGAGTGGGATCTCCTCCACCCAGCGGTCGATCTCGGCCTCCGGCCGGGCCGCTCGCCACCGGTTCACCGCGCCCTCGCCGGCGTTGTAGCTGGCCAGCGCCAGCGCCACGTTCCCGTCGAAGCGCTGGAGCAGTCGCCCCAGGTACGCCGCCCCGAGCTGGATGTTGGTCGAGGGGTTCTGCAGCTGCTCGGCGCTCGGCGCCCGGAGGCGCAGCGTCCTCGCCATCTCCCGGGCGGTGGGAAGCATCAGCTGGGTGAGGCCCACCGCCCCGGCCCAGGACAGCGCTCGTGGGTCCAGCGCGCTCTCCTCGCGCATGAGGGCCTGGAGCAGCTCCGGCTCCACCGGCGAGCCGCGGGTGTGGCGTACCACCAGCTCGCGGAAGGCATCCGGATAGGCGATGGCCCAGAGGTCTCGCACCCCCGGCGCGACCGGGCCGCTGAGGTCCCGCCGCAGCG
>DASROG010000331.1:0-7743 GCA_035646995.1 Myxococcaceae bacterium | reverse complement strand
GCGCGGTCACGGGTTGCCTCCGTCGGATCCCGCCGGGCCTCCGCAGATTAGCCCCTCCGGGCACTGGGACGGCCGCACCGTGCCCGGCGGACAGGTCCAGCCGGAGGGCCCGCAGGTCGCGGGAACGCCGACGTCGCTCCTGCATCCCTGCTCGCAGCAGTAGACCGCCACCGGCGTGTCGCAGGGGGTGTTGCACCCGAGGACCGCGGTTCCGAGGAACGATGCCGCCATGAACCAGCTCCGCACGGGACCCCCGCGGCCAAGGCCTCGCCTCAGGTGCCTACTCCGCGCTCGATGTTTCGTCCACCGGACCGGCCTCCCTGCAGCTCACTGTCCGAGGCAGAACGGCTGGCCCGGGCAGTCCTCGGGTGAGACCGACCCGGCAGGGCAATGCCAGCCGGAGGCGTCGCAGAACGGGGAGGTGGTCACGTGGTTCGTGCATTCCGCCACGCAGCAGGTGAACCCTGGAGTGCCGTTGTCGCACGGGTTTCCGGTTCCCGCGTCGAGGGGCCCGGGCAGAGGCCCTTGGCAGAAGCGGTAGCTGGGGCAGTACGCCGAGGAGACGTAGTCAGCCGGACAGACCCATTCGCCGTTCAGGCAGGAAGGGTAGCTGAAGATGTCGTTGTCGCAGTCGTGCTCGCAGCACATGAGAGTCGTTGTCGAGCCGTTGCAGAGGCCGGGTGGGGGGCCCTGGCAGAAGCCCGAGCCGGGGCAGTCCCTCGAGGAGACGTGGTCTGGCGCACAGACCCAACCTGAATCCGTGCAGATCGGTTCGGCCGGTCGGTCGCCGATGCAGCTGCCCTGACAGCACAGAACCGTGGCTGGGGTGTCGCAGGGGCTGCTGCAGCTGGCTCCGGCTGCAGCGAGGACGACGGCCATCGCCATCCACAAGAAACCTCGAGTCGAGTACCAGGTGTGCATCGCGCTTCCCCCCGCCGGGCCCGGAGCAGCTCGGGGCCGTGCACCGGATCATCCGCCGCGCTGCCCGGCTCGGCCAGCGTACCACTCCCGGCGATGTCGAGCGGCCGGCGACGACGCTCGCTCAGTCGACGACGCGGAGGACGTAGAACTTGAGGTAGCGGGTCTCGCGCAGGGCAGTCAGCACGGGGTGGTCGCGAGACGCACCCCGGCGCTCGACGATCTGCACGCGACGCCGTGCGTCCGCGGCCGCGGACGCCAGCAGCGTCTCGAAGCGCTCCTCGTCGACGTGGTAGGTGCAGCTCGCGGTCATGAGGATCCCGCCGGGGGCGAGCAGCTGCAGCGCCCGCAGGTTGATCTCCTTGTAGCCGCGCACCGCGGACTCGATCGCATCCTTGTTCTTCGCGAACGAGGGCGGATCGAGCACGATGGTGTCGAACCGGCGTCCCTCGTCCACCGCGTCCCGGAGGAAGTCGAAGGCGTTGGCGGCGACCACCTCGACGTTCCGGAAGCCGTTGCGCTCGACGTTGCGACGGAGCGCCTCGCAGGCCTGCTCGGAGATCTCCACTGCGGTCACCCGCGTCGCCCGGGTCGCGAGCTGCAGCGCGAAGCCGCCGAGGTAGGAGAAGCAGTCCAGCGCCTCGCCTCGCGCGTAGCTCGCCGCGAGCTGATGGTTCTCCCGCTGGTCGAGGAAGGCGCCGGTCTTCTGGCCCGTCTGCAGGTCGGCCGACACGCGCACCAGCCCCTCGGCGTACTCGATTCGCTCGGGGACCTCCCCCCGCAGCACCGCGCGCCGGGGCTCCAGCCCCTCCAGGGTGCGGACGTTCACGTCGGAGCGGTCCATCACCCCGCGTGGCTGGAAATGGGCGACCAGGAGATCGGTCAGGAGCTCGCGCCGCGCCTCCGTGGCCTGGATCAGGAACTGGACGGAGAGGACGTCCCCGTATCGGTCCACCACCAGCCCCGGGAGGAGATCCGCCTCGCCGTGGATGACGCGGTAGGTGGTCTCTCCCGGATCGAGCGCACGCCGCAAGGCATCGGCCTGGGCGATGCGGGCGGCGAGCAGCTCGGGGCCGACCTCGACGTCCTCGAACGACATCCAGCGGAGCGCGATCTTCGACGTCGACGAGTAGAAGGCCTTGCCCAGGAACCAGCCGCGCGGGTCTACCACCCGGACCACCTCGCCCCCGGCGAGCGGCGGAAGGTGGAGCAGATCCGCCCGGTAGATCCACGGATGGCCCGACTGCCAGCGCTCGGCGCCGCGAGGCGAGAGAGCGACCTGCGGCATCCCATCGGGACCGGTGGCCGGAGGCCGCGGCAGCGGCCGGTGGGAGCGCGGGCCCCGTCGGGGAGGGCGGGGCGCTCGGTGGGGACGAGTCGGCGGCGGCATGGTCGTTACGGCGGAGACTGAGTGGGTTGGTCGGATGTTTGCGCCGCAATCGCGGACGAGGTCAAGGAGCGCGGAGGGGAGCGGGGCTCGGGTCCCGTGACCCGACGAGCGACGCCGAGATCGGCCGCGAGGGCCAGCAAGGGCCGATCAACCCGCTCGGTTTCCGCCGTCAGCTACCCTCGATGCGCCAGCAGCGGTGGACGTCGCGCTGGTGGAAGTCCGGCGGAAGGCTCCGGGGGGTCAGCTCGTCGAAGCGGGCCGCGAGGCCCTCCGGCTCGAGGCGGAACCCCTTGTAGTTGGTCGAGAAGTACAGCACTCCGCCCGGTGCGAGAAGAGCCAGCGCGCGCGAGAGCAGTCGCCGCTGGTCGCGCTGCACGTTGAAGTCCCCTCGCATCCCCTTGCTGGTGGAGTGCGGAGGAGGATCGAGCACCACCAGGTCCCACGCCCCGCGGGCCTCGTCCATCCACCGGAGGCAATCCGCCCGGACGAGTGCGTGCTCGGCGCCGGCCGCTCCGTTGAGCGCCAGGTTCCGGCCGGCCCAGTCGAGGTACGTCGCCGAGAGATCGACGCTGGTCGTGCTTCGCGCGCCGCCGGTCGCCGCGGCCACCGTGAAGCTGCCCGTGTAGGCGAACAGGTTGAGCACCCGCTTTCCCGTGCTCTCCTCGCGGACGCGCGCCCGGGTGTTCCGGTGGTCCAGGAAGAGGCCGGTATCCAGCCGGTCCGAGAGGTTGACCAGGAAGCGCATCGGCGCCTCGAGGACCTCGAGCTCGGCCCCGGCGTCCGACAGCCGTCCGTAACGCGTGCGGCCCCAGGGCTGGGGGGCATGGGTCTTGGTGAAGACCAGTCCGGGGTCCACCTCGAGCACCTCCACCACCGCCGCGAGGACCGCCTCTCGCTCGGGGTGGCCCCCGGCCGCACGCTGCGCCCGCCGGGGGTACTCCACGAGGTGCACCGCCGGCCCGTAGCGCTCGACCACGAACGGATACTCCGGGATGTCACGGTCGTAGACCCGCCAGGCGGTGGTGCCCGCGCGCGCCGCCCAGCGACCGAGGTGCCGAGCGTTCTTGCGAAGCCGGTCTGC
The DNA here is from genome assembly GCA_035646995.1 of Myxococcaceae bacterium. Classification (GTDB taxonomy): domain Bacteria; phylum Myxococcota; class Myxococcia; order Myxococcales; family Myxococcaceae; genus RPRB01. Next base: position 4,354 of record DASROG010000331.1, on the reverse strand, counting down.
GAACGCCGAGGACATGGGCCAGCAAGTGCTTACCCTTCCGCCATGCCGCCGCGCACGCCGAAGACGACCGCTGCCCCCTGGGTGCCCCACCACGGGGGGCTCATCGCGCTCCAGCGGGCCGCCAAGGACTGCCGGGGCTGCGATCTCTGGCGCAACGCGACCCGGACCGTGTTCGGCGAGGGACCGCCACACCCCGACGTGATGTTCGTCGGCGAGCAGCCAGGGGACAAGGAGGACCTCGCCGGACATCCCTTCGTCGGACCGGCGGGCAGGGTGCTGGACGAGGCGCTGGCCACGGTGGGGATCGACCGACGCCACACGTACGTCACCAACGCGGTGAAGCACTTCAAGTGGGAGCGTGGGTCCGGCCAGCGGCGCATCCACGCCAAGCCCAACCAGCTGGAGATCCAGGCCTGCCGTCCGTGGCTGGAGGCGGAGCTGTCGGTGCTCCGACCCCGGGTGCTGGTCTGCCTCGGCTCGACGGCGGCGCAGGCGCTGCTCGGACGGACCTTCCGGGTGACGGTGCACCGCGGCGAGTGGGTTCCCTCGCCGCTCGCCCCTCACGTGCTGGCCACGGTGCATCCCTCCTCCATCCTCCGGGCACCGGACGAGGCGGCGCGCGCGGAGGCGATGAAGGCGTTCATCCGCGACCTGCGCCCCGTGGCGGAGCTCCTCGCTTCACGGCAGACGCACTCAGCAGCACCTGGGTCCTGAGCGCGACCGCCTCCTCCTCCCAGGACTCGAGCGCCCGGAGAACGTCCTGGGCCTGGCGGTCGCGGTCGCCCCGCAGCCGCCGGAGAACCGCGTCGGTCCCCTGGGTGCTGGCGTCTCCGTGGTCGTCCACCAGCTCCAGGCGCACGTCGGTGTCGTGCAGCGTCCCGAGCGTCTCCTGGAGCGGGACGAGGGCACCGAGGATCTCCGCGACCTCCGCCGGCATCGCCGGCTCGAGCAGCTCGACGGCGTAGCGGAACCGCTTCACCGCCTTCCGGAGCTCGTGCATCGGAGTCGCCGAGGGATCGCGCTGGGCCTCGATGATCCGGGCCTCGAGCTCCTCCAGCTCGGCGACGAGCCGGTCACGCGTGCGGTGCCCGCCGAGCTTTCCCCCGGGCTCGAGACGCTCGAGGCGTGCGAGGACGTCGAGCCCCTCCTTCCGCCAGCGGAGAACGGCAGCCCGGAGCGCAGCCGTCTTTCCGGGGAGGAGGGTCGAGAGGTGGTCGCGGACGTGGCGGAGCGCCGTTCGCTCGAGGGGAGCCGCCTTCTCGCCCATGGCGGCGAAGGCGTCGAGCTGCACGTGGATGTCCCGGACCTCGCCGAGAGCGTCCTGGAGCGCGCGCACCACCTTGTCCGCGCGGCGCACCTGCTTCCCGTCCTCGAACAGCGCGAGCGCAGCGCGTAGCCGGCGGCCGGCCACCCGCGCATCGTGGACCTGGTCGGAGCCGAGGTTCGCTCCGAGCTTTCCCAGCTGCCGCCGGACGTCGGCGAGCCGGCCGCCGAGGAACGCGCGTGCCGCCTCGGGCATGGGCGTGCCGGCGTGGAGACCGCGAACGGGGGTGGGCTTGGCCATCGGCGAGGTGCTCCTTACCGTGGTTCAGACGCCACGACAGCGGGTGAGTCAGCCGCGCTCGAGCGCGAGCATCTGCGCGTCGTCCAGCGTGAGCGCCGCTGCGGCCACGTTCTCTTCCAGGTGTGCGACGGAGGACGTGCCGGGAATGGGCAGCATCACCGGCGAGTGCAGCAGCAGCCACGCCAGCGCCACCTGCGCGGGCGTGACCGCATGAGCCTTGGCCACCCGGTCCAGGGCCCCTCCCGGGCGGGCGAGGTCCCCTGCGCCCACCGGATACCAGGGAAGGAAGCCCAGCCCGTCGCGCTCGCAGACCTTGAGCACGTCCTCCGACGCCCTGTCGGCGAGGTTGTACCGGTTCTGCACCGACACGATCGGCACCAGCGCCCGGGCTCGCTGCAGCTGCGCGACGCTCACGTTCGACAGGCCGAGGGGAAGATCCGTCACCTCGGCCCGGAGCCGGATCAGCTCGCCGAGCGAATCCTCCATCGGCACCGCCGGGTCCACGGCGTGCAGCTGGTAGATGTCGATCCGCTCCAGGCGCAGCCGTCGCAGGCTGCCCTCGCAGGCCTTGCGCAGGTGGGCGGGTCGGCCGTTCCGGTGCCACTGCCCGGGTCCGCTCCGCGTCAGTCCGCCCTTGGTCGCGATGACCAGCCCGGCCGGGTAGGGGTGGAGGGCCTCGGCGATGATCTTCTCGCTCACCTCCGGCCCGTAGGAATCCGCGGTGTCGATGAGGCTCACCCCCAGCTCCACCGCACGGCGGAGCACCCGGTGCGCGTTGGCCCGGTCCGGAGGATCCCCCCAGATGCCCTGGCCGGTGAGCCGCATCGCGCCGAACCCCATCCGGCGCACGACCAGGTCACCTCCGAGCGTCATCGAGCCGGCGGCGGCGGCGGGCAGTTCGCTGGGCATCGGTCTTCCTTTCAGGTCGAGCCGCCCTGGGCAGCACGTGCGGCGGCGGAGAGAAGGGCGTCGGCCTCGTCGATGCCGCCCCAGCCGAGGAATCGCAAGTCCTTCTTCTCCCAGCGCGTGGACCAGACGAAGAAGTCCTCCAGCTCCGACCGGAGCCGCTCCGGGAAGGCGAAGACGTCCTTCGGGGCCTGCCCGTGTGCCGCCTCCACCGGCGCGAGGAAGAGCCTGTCGTTTCGCTGCCGGCCGGGCCCCTGCTTCCGGTTCTGCTCCACCTTCAGCACGCCCAGGATGCGCGCCGGAACGACGGTACCCGGCTGCCCCGGGCCGGTGCCGTAGAGCATCGCATCCAGCGGGTCACCGTCCTCGGCCTTGGTGGAGGGGATGAAGCCCCAGTCGAAGGGGTAGTGCAGCCCGAGCGGGAGCGGACGGCTCACCGTGACGTGCCCGAGCTCGAGGTCGAGCTTGAGCTTCACCCGCGAGCCCGCGGGCGTCTCGACCACCACCAGCACACCTTCGGCGTTCCGCACCGGCAGACTGACCAGGTCTTTCATGCGATGGTCTCCGACGCCATGCGCTTCGACACCCTCGCCATTCACGCCGGCCAGGAGCCGGACCCCACCACCGGCGCGATCATGACGCCGGTCTACCTCACGTCGACCTACGTTCAGGACGGCCCCGGCGAGCACAAGGGTTACGAGTACAGCCGGACGAAGAACCCCACGCGCACCGCGCTGGAGGGCTGCCTGGCGGCGCTGGAGGGTGCACGGTTCGGATACGCCTTCGCCTCCGGCCTTGCGGCGACCGACACGCTGATCCACCTGCTCGACAGCGGCGACCACGTCGTCTGCTCGGACGACGTGTATGGCGGTACCTTCCGGATCTTCGACAAGGTCTTCAAGCGCCTGGGACTGAGCTTCAGCTTCGTCGACCTCTCGAAGCCAGGCACCCTCGAGGCGGCGCTCACGCCCCGGACGCGGATGGTCTGGCTCGAGACGCCGACCAACCCCACCCTGAAGCTGGTGGACCTGGCGCGGGTCTCGGAGATCGCCCGGGCGCGGAAGATCACCACCGTCTGCGACAACACCTTCTCCTCGCCGTACTTCCAGCGCCCGCTCGAGCTGGGGATCGACGTGGTGCTGCATTCGACCACCAAGTACATCAACGGGCACAGCGACACCGTGGGAGGCTTCGTCGGCACCAGCGATCCGGAGCTCGCCCAGCGCATCGCCTTCCTGCAGAACGCGGTCGGTGGCGTCCCGTCCCCGATGGACAGCTTCCTGGTGCTCCGTGGAGTGAAGACCCTGGGCGTCCGGATGTCCCGGCACGAGCAGAACGCGATGAAGATCGCCGAGTTCCTCTCCGGCCACCCGAAGGCCGGTCACGTGGTCTACCCCGGCCTGGCCAGCCACCCGCAGCACGCCCTCGCCCGGAAGCAGATGAAGGGCTTCGGGGGGATGCTCACCTTCGAGATCCAGGGCGGCCTTCCCGCGGCCCGGAAGTTCCTGAAGGCGTGCCGGATCTTCGCGTGCGCCGAATCGCTCGGTGGCGTGGAGAGCCTCATCGAGCACCCGGCGATCATGACGCATGCGTCGGTCCCTCCCGAGACCCGCGCGGCGCTGGGCATCTCCGACGGGTTCATCCGCCTCTCGGTGGGCATCGAGGACGTCCAGGACCTCGTCGACGACCTCGCCCAGGCGCTCGCCCAGGCCTGATTCCGGGACCTTCGCAACGCGCAGGACTTGCGTCGGCAGGCTCGCTTGCGCGGCGCCCCTCGACTGGACTACCAACTCGCTCCGTGGTCGTCCTGCACCATCACCCTGCGCATCATCGGCACGGGCCCGTCGGGCCGGTGCATGCGCATGGCGGTGTGCTTCGCTGAGC
>DASROG010000330.1:0-3432 GCA_035646995.1 Myxococcaceae bacterium | reverse complement strand
GGGGTGGATGGGGAGGCCGGCCGGCTTGTCCAGCACCAGGAGGCTGGCGTCGAGGTACAGCTCGACGACGTCCTCCGGCACCTCGGGCTCGGCGTGCGCGCGGCGGCGCAGGGTGAAGGTGAGGCCCGGCCTGACGCGGGTGCTGGGCTTCAGCGGGCGGTCCGCGACCACGCTCCGCTCGAGGATGCGCTGGACTCGCGTCCGCGACAGCCGGCGAATCTTCTCGCAGAGGTAGCGGTCCAGACGCCACCCGGCGTAGTTGGGCTCGACGGTGAAGGTCACGTCGACGAAGCCAGTGACCTCGGGAGCAGGAAGCCTGGACATGGGCGGGCTCCCTCGCTCCTTAGCAGGGAAGGCGCACCGCGGCACCCCGGCGCTCTAGCGGTGCAGCCAGTTCCTGAGCGTCGCCAGCAGCTGGTCGGTGTTGACCGGCTTGGCCAGGTAGTCCGAGGCGCCCGCGTCGAGACACTTCTCGCGGTCGCCCTTCATCGCCTTGGCGGTGAGGGCCACGATGGGCAGGCGGCGGAACCCCTGGTCGTGGCGGATGACCTGGATGGTCTGGAAGCCGTCCATCTCGGGCATCATGATGTCCATCAGCACCACCGCCACGTCGGGCGTGGACTCGAGGAGCGAGATGGCCTCCCGGCCGGTCTGGGCGGTCAGCACGTTCATCCCGTGCCGCTCGAGCACGCTGCCCAGGGCGAAGATGTTCCGCACGTCGTCGTCCACCACCAGGACCTTCCGGCCGCGGAGGTCCTCGTCGGAGCGGTGCAGCTTCTCCAGCATCCGCTGCTTGTGTGGCGGGAGGTCGGACACCACCCGGTGGAGGAAGATCGCCGTCTCGTCGAGCAGCCGCTCCGGCGACTCCACGCCCTTGAGCACCACGGTCCGGGCCAGTTCTTGAAGTTGGCGGTCCTCGTCCGGGGTCAGCTCGCGACCGGTGAAGACCACCACCGGGAGGTCCGGCAGGGTCCCCCGGTCGCGGATGCGGGCCAGCACCTCGAAGCCCGAGATGTCGGGGAGTCTGAGATCCAGGACCATGCAGTCCACCCGCTCCTGCTCGAGGATCTCCATCGCCCGCGCGCCGGTGCCGGCGGTGAGGATGTCGATGTCGTCGTGGGCCAGCAGCTCCTGGATGCTGGTGCGCTCGACGTCGTTGTCCTCCACGATGAGCAGCTTCCGCCGCCGGGGGGTGGTGTACTCGCGCAGCTTCTCGATCGCCGAGGTCAGCCCCTCGGTGGTAGCGGGCTTGGTGACGAAGGAGAAGGCCCCGCGGCTCAGCCCGTGCTGCCGGTTCTCGTCCAGGGTGACCATCTGCACCGGGATGTGGCGCAGGTTCACGTCCTGCTTCATGTGGCTGAGCACCGTCCAGCCCAGCATGTCGGGGAGGAACACGTCGAGCGAGACCGCGCTGGGCCGGAACTCGCGGGCCAGCTCCAGCGCGTCGGTCCCCCGGGAGGCGATCAGCACCTTGAAGCCCTGGTCGCGGGCGAGGTCCGCCAGGACGCGAGCGTAGTGTGGATCGTCCTCCACCAGCAGGAGGCTGAGGTCTCCCGGCTGAAGATCGCCGCGATCGTCGGGCACCGGCTCGGGGGTGGACTCCACCGCCCGGATGGGCGACGCCGCCCGCTCGACAAAGGCCGAACGCGCCGGCTCGCGGATGGAGCTGGACGGACCGACGTAGCGGATGGGCAGGTGGAGGATGAAGGTGCTGCCCATCCCCGGTGTGCTCCGCAGCTGGATCTCGCCGCCCAGGAGGTTGGACAGCTCGCGGCTGATGGCCAGGCCGAGGCCGGTGCCCCCGTACTTCCGGGCCGTGCCGGCGTCGGCCTGCTGGAAGGCCTCGAAGATGATCTTCTGCTTCTCCGGGGCGATGCCGATGCCGGTGTCCGACACCTCGAAGGCGACCACCATCGGCGACTGATCGAGGACCGGGTGCTCGGTCGACCAGCCGCCCTTGGCCGCGCTCACCTTGAGGTGCACCCCGCCGTGCTCGGTGAACTTGAAGGCGTTGGAGAGGAGGTTCTTGAGGACCTGCTGCAGGCGCTTCTGGTCGGTGAAGATGCTGCGGCCCAGATCGGGATCCAGCGAGACCTCGAAGGAGAGGCCGCGGGTCTCGGCGTCGTGGCGGAACGGGCGCGCCACGGTGTCGAGCAGGTTGCTGAAGTAGACGTCCGCCGGCTCCACGGTCACGGTGCCGGACTCGATCTTCGACAGGTCGAGGATGTCGGAGATCAGGTTGAGGAGGTCGGTCCCCGCACTGTGGATGGTGCGAGCGAAGTCGACCTGCTTGGCGGTGAGGTTCTGCTCCGGGTTCTCGGCCAGCTGCTGGCCGAGGATGAGGATGGAGTTCAGCGGCGTCCGGAGCTCGTGCGACATGTTGGCCAGGAACTCGGACTTGTACTTCGAGGTGAGCGCCAGCTCCTCCGCCTTGTCCTCCAGGGCGCGGCGGGCCTGCTCGATCTGCTGGTTCTTCCGCTCCACCTCCGCGTTCTGGTCCGCCAGCTGCTGGGCCTTCTGCGCCAGCTGCTCGTTGGTCTGCTGCAGCTCCTTCTGCTGGGCCTGGAGCTCGGCGGCCAGCTTCTGGGACTGCTCGAGGAGCGACTCGGTCTTCATCGTCGCCTCGATGCTGTTGAGCACGATGCCGATCGAGGCGGTGAGCTGGTCGAGGAAGGCCAGGTGCGACGCGGTGTACCCGCTGAGCGAGGCCAGCTCGATGACCGCCTTCACCTCGCCCTCGAAGAGCACCGGAAGGACGATGACGTTCCTGGGCAGAGCGCTGAACAGCCCCGAGCCCACCCGGGTGGTCTCGGGGGGGAGGTCGGTGATGAGCATCCGGCGCTTCTCCACCGCGCACTGCCCGACGAGCCCCTCGCCGAAGCGGAAGCTGCCCGGGTGCCCGACCTGTGTATCGTCGGCGTAGCTGGCCAGCAGCCTCAGCGTGGCCTGCTCGCCGGTCTCCACGTCCGAGGTCCGGTAGATGACGCCCTGGTGCGCACTGATGAGCGGCGCCAGCTCGGAGAGGAGGAGCTGGCCCACCCGGGTCAGGTCGCGCTGCCCCTGGAGCATGCCGGTGAAACGGGCGAGGTTGGACTTGAGCCAGTCCTGCTCGGTGTTCCGCTCGGTGGTGAGCCGGAGGTTGACGATCATCGTGTTGATGTTGTCCTTCAGCTCGGCCACCTCGCCGCGCGCGTCCACCTGGATGGAGCGGGTGAGGTCGCCCTTGGTCACCGCGGTGGCCACCTCGGCGATGGCGCGCACCTGGGTGGTGAGGTTCGCCGCGAGGAGGTTCACGTTGCCGGTGAGGTCCTTCCAGGTGCCGGCCGCGCCGGGCACGTTGGCCTGGCCGCCGAGCCGCCCTTCGACGCCGACCTCGCGCGCGACCGTCGTCACCTGGTCGGCGAAGGTCGCGAGCGTCCCGGTCATGTCGTT
>DASROG010000329.1:0-3901 GCA_035646995.1 Myxococcaceae bacterium | reverse complement strand
AGGTCACGGATGTTCTGCTCGAGGATCAGCTCCGGGTTCTCGATGCCCGAGACGAAGAAGCCGAAGAAGCCGCGCATTGCTCGCTTGAAGCGTTTCCACATGGGTCAGGTCACCCTCGTGAGGTGGCGGCTTACCATACGTGCCGAGGTGGAGGGGGATTGCGCCGCTCCAGTGATTCCGAGCGGAAGACGTCGGGGAGCAACGCACCGAGGCGGTGCTCGGCCGCGCGGCCCTGCAGCGTCACCGAACGGACCGGCACGTCGGGGCCGCCATGCTCCGCCAGCACCTGCCGGCAGCCGCCGCAGGGGGGCGTGGGCTCGGCCGCGTCGGTGAGCACCAGCACCGCGCGCACCGGGCCGTGCCCGCCGGCGATGCCCGCTGAAACCGCGGCCCGCTCCGCGCAGAGGCTCAAGGGGTACGAGGCATTCTCCACGTTCACCCCGGCGACCACCGTGCCGTCGTCGAACTGAATGGCCGAGGCCACCGGGAACCCCGAGTAGGGCGCGTACGCACGGGGCAGCGCCTCGCGGGCGGCGGACTCCAGCGAGGACCAATCCGGCTCCATCGGTCGGCACCCTACTCCCTGCGCCGCCGCTACTCCCAGCCGATGCCCACCTCGTCGATGTAGCGGGCGATCGCCATCTCGTCGTCCTGGGAGAGCGCGGTGAAGCGGATGTGCAGCCCGGCGTCGCGGCGGCCGACGATCTGCCCGCGGGCGTGAATCTCGGAGTGCTCTCCGGGCAGCACCACCCGCACCTCGACCTCCGGCGCGTGCGGCGCGTGGTTGGTCCCCCAGAACACGCCACCGATGCTGAGGTCCCCCCGCGTCTCCTCGTAGGCCTCTCCGTCCACCGCACAACGGGCGAGGAAGCGGAAAGGGACGCGCGGGGAGTCCCGGCGGTCGTGCGGCCGATGAGCGGAGTGAGCGGTCTGTTCCACGGCGGCGCCCTCCATGCAGACCGGAAGCTTACATGGATAGCAGACGAGCAAGGAAGGTCCGTCGGCGATGACCCGCGCCGACGTGGGGTGTGCACTCACCCCGGTCCGGACGACCCCGCCAGCAGGTCGAGGAAAGCCCGGAGGATGCGCACGCCACCGTCCTCGGATCGCTGAGCGGTCGCCTCCACCTCCGCGTGGGAGAGCGCGCCGCCCATCCCTGCCGCCACGTTGGTGATGCAGGAGAGGCACGCGACGCGCGCGCCCATGTGCACCGCGGCGATGACCTCCGGCACGGTGCTCATCCCGACCGCATCGGCGCCGAGCCTCCGGAGCATCCGGATCTCCGCCGGCGTCTCGTAGGACGGGCCGGACATCATCGCGTACACGCCCTCGTGGAGCCGGACACCGGCGGCTGTGGCGGCGCGGAGGAGAAGCCCACGCAGGCCCAGGTTGTAGGCCTGCGTGAGGTCCGGGAACCGTGGACCCACCCGGGCGTCGTTCGGTCCCTCCAGGGGATTCTTCCCCGAGAGGTTGAGGTGGTCGGTGACGAGCATCCACGCGCCTGGCGCGAGCCCTTCGCGCACGGCCCCCGCGGCGTTGGTCAGCACCACCACCCGGGCTCCGAGGGCGATCAGCACCCGCAGCGGGAAGGCGGTCTCGGCCGCGGTCCAGCCCTCATAGGTGTGCAGTCGACCCTGGAGCACCCCCACGCGCGCCGAGCGTCTCCGGTCACCCGGGCCGGCTCGTCTTCGGAAGGGTGGGACGGGCGCGCGCAGGTGAGGAACACCGGCCAGGGGGAGCGCCTGCGGGTCCTCCAGCAGCCGGACCGCTCCGGCCAGTCCGCTTCCGAGCACCAGCGCCACCTCGGGCGCGGCGTCGGGCACGCGCGCCCGGATCGCGGCGGCGGACTCCTCGAGCAGTTCCAGGAGCCCGTTCACGGGCGAGCCTCCAGGCGGGCGACGAGCAGCGGCAAGCCCGGCTGGGGCCGGTCCGCGACGCGGAACGCGGCAGCGAGGCGGCGGCAAACCTCGCTCACGTCCTGTCCGGGCCGGTGATGCACGCTGACCAGCGGCTCGCCCCGCTCGACCCGGTCGCCGGGACGGCGCCGGAGGGTGAACCCCACCCCGGGATCGATGGCCTCGTCGCTCCGGGTGCGCCCCGCCCCGAGCAGCACTGCGGCGAGGCCCACCGCGAGGGTGTCCACCGCGGCGAGAACCCCTGCGCTCGCCGCGCAGACCTCGGTGGTCTCCAGGGTTCCGAGCAGCGCCGCGGGGGTGTCCAGCAGCCCGGGGTCTCCCCCCTGCGCCCGGACCAGCGCCCGGAACCGCTCCAGCCCCGAGCCGTCGGCGATGGCCGCGGCCAGCAGGCGCTCGGCCTCGGGGACGGTCCCGGCCTCTCGCGCGAGCACCAGCATCTCCGCCCCGAGCCGCAGGGTGAGGGCGCGCACGTCGGCCGGTCCACCGCCGCGCAGCACGGCCACCGCCTCCAGGAGCTCGCAGGCATTGCCCACCGCTGCCCCCAGCGGGGCATCCATCGCGGTGAGCCAGGCCACTGCCGGGCAGCCCAGGTCCCGCGCGAGTTCCACCAGAGTGCACGCGAGCCGCTCGGCCTCGTCACGGCCCCGCATGAAGGCGCCGGAGCCGACCTTCACGTCGAGCACCAGCCCGTCCAGGTCCTCGGCCATCTTCTTGCTCAGGATGCTCGACGCGATGAGGGGAACGGAGTCCACGGTGGCGGTGACGTCACGGAGCGCGTACAGACGCCGGTCGGCCGGGACGAGCTCGTCGGTTTGCCCGACGATGCACCCCCCGACCTCGTCCAGCACCCGATCGGTCTCGGCGAGGGACAGGTCGGTCCGGAGGCCGGGGATGGCGGAGAGCTTGTCCAGGGTGCCGCCGGTGTGCCCGAGCCCGCGCCCGGCCACCATCGGTACCACCACGCCGCAGGCCGCCACCAGCGGGGCGAGGCAGAGCGACACCTTGTCGCCCACCCCTCCCGTGGAGTGCTTGTCCACCCTCCGGGGTGCGGGAGCCCGGCGTCGGAGCGTGGCCCCGGAGCGGAGCATGGTCTCGGTCCACGTGCGCAGCTCGAGGGGATCGAGCCCCCGAAAGAAGACGGCCATGCACAGCGCGGCCATCTGGGAGTCCGGCATCTCCCCCCGGCCGAACGCGGCGACGAAGTCGCGGAGCGCCTCGGGCGGCAGGCTTCCGCCGTCGCGCTTGGCCCGGATGAGCTCGTACGGCGTCATCCGGGCATTCTCACTCCGGTCGACTCAGAGCTTGTAGGCCACGCCGAACAGGGCGTTGAAGGCGAAGTTGGTGTCCGCGAAGTCCCCGAAGCCGATGTCCGGGCCGAGCCTGAGCTTGAAGGTCAGCGCGAGGTTCGGCTCCAGCAGGTACTCCACCCCTCCTCCGAAGAGCAGTGGCATGTGGAAGGAGGAAAAGGTTCCGAAGGTCACCCAGAACGGAATGTCGAATGAAGCGTTGATCGTCACCTTGGGATCGATGGGAATCCCCAGCTGGACTCCCACCGGGAAGGTGATGCCGCTGGTGGTCCCTCCGCCCGTGTAGAGGAGAAACCCCGGATCGAAGACCCCGGCGAGCTTGATCTTCCCGGTGTCCAGGAACTGCTTCCGGAGCGTCAGTTGGATCTTCCACTCGAAGTGGGTGGCGTTGGTGATGCCCTCGATCGCGTAGTTCAGCCACATCCGGCCGCCGATGTCGAAGGTCGGATCCAGCCCGTGGATGAAGTCGCCGACGAACCCTGGGAATCCGACCTGACCCCGGAGCACGTTCGCGCCCGTGCCCACCGTCTCGGCAGAGTCGACCGTCCAGTGGTTGGTTGTGTAGGTCTGGGCGCTGGCCACTCCACCGAGGCTCAGCGCGAACACTGCGGTCCAGCCGACTGCATTGAGTTTCGCAGCTCTCACATGTCCTCCCCTACGGTCACAGGTCATCAACCG
>DASROG010000328.1:0-2198 GCA_035646995.1 Myxococcaceae bacterium | reverse complement strand
GCCCCGACGGGCAGCTGGAGAAGAACGTCTCGCTCGACGTCGCCCGGCGGCTGAAGGTCGCGCTGGAGCATACGGGCGCCGACGTCCTCCTCACCCGGGAGCAGGACGTGCTGCTCGCCCTCGCCGACCGGGTCACCTTCGCCAACCAGGCGAAGCCCCACGTGTTCGTGTCCCTGCACCTGAACTCGATGCCCACCCGGCGACTGCGGGCGAAGCTCGAGGGGGTGCAGACCTTCTTCCTCTCCGCCAGCGCCTCGGGTGAGGACGCGCGGCGGGTGGCCGAGACCGAGAATGCCGACTCGGCCGGGGCGGGCGCGCCCGTGCCCACCGACACCCTCGCCTTCATCCTCTCCGACCTGCGGCGAAGCGAGGCTCACGCCGACAGTGCGCGGCTCGCCTACGCCATCCACTCGCGGCTGGTCGCCGCCTCAGGCGGCAGCGACCACGGAGTGCAGCAGGCCCCGTTCTACGTGCTCACCGGGGTGGAGGCGCCGGCGGTCCTGATCGAGTTCGGGTTCATCTCCCACCCCGAGGAGTGCCGGAAGCTGGCGCGGCCCGAGTACCGGGACCGCATCGCCCAGTCCATCGCCGACGGCGTGCTGGCCTTCCTCGCCCAGACCTCGGCGCGCGACCGCCGTCCCCCGGTGGCCTCCTCGACCGCACCCTGATACGCCAGGGCCTCCCGCATGCGCTCCTTCGACCGAGGCCCGCTCGATCTCCGTCCGCTCACCATCACCCCGGGGGTTTCCCGGCACGCCGAGGGCTCGGCCGAGGTCCGCATGGGCCACACCTGGGTGCGGGTCACCTGCTCCATCGAGGAGCGCGTGCCGCCGCACCTCTTGGGAAAGAGCAGCGGGTGGGTCACCGCCGAGTACGGCATGCTTCCCCGGAGCACCAACACCCGCACGGCCCGCGAGGCCGCGAAGGGCAAGCAGAGCGGCCGGACGCAGGAGATCCAGCGGCTCATCGGCCGCGCGCTCCGGGCGTCGGTGGACCTGTCGCAGCTCGGGGCGCGCACCTTCACCCTGGACTGTGACGTCATCGAGGCGGACGGCGGCACCCGCTGCGCCTCGATCACCGCCGCCTACGTGGCGCTGGCGCAGGCGGCCCGGAACCTTCACGGACGCAAGGTGATCTCCTCGCTGCCGCGCATGGTTCCGGTGGCCGCCATCTCGGTGGGCATCGTGAAGGGCACCGTGGTGACCGACCTCGACTACGAGGAGGACAGCGCCGCGGATGTGGACATGAACGTGGTGGCCACCGGCGAGGGGAAGCTGGTGGAGGTGCAGGGCACCGCGGAGAAGGGCGCGTTCGCGAGGCGTGAGCTGGACGCGCTGGTCGATGCTGGGCTGGCGGGGGTGGCCCGGCTGGTCGAGGCGCAGACGCGCGCGCTGGCCGGATGAGGCTGCTGGTCGCCACCCTTAATCCCGGGAAGCTGCGCGAGGTGCGGGCGCGGGTGCAGGGGCTCGAGGCGATCTCCCTGGACGACGTCCCGCCGATGCCCGAGGTGGAGGAGACCGAGGACACCCTCGAGGGCAATGCCCGGCTGAAGGCGCTCGCAGCCGCGCGAGCGACGGGGCTATGGACCGTGGCAGACGACTCGGGGCTCTTCGTCGACGCCCTCGGCGGGGCCCCGGGCGTCCGATCGGCACGGTACGGGCCGGGGACCGACGCGGACCGGATCCAGACGCTTCTCCGGGCGATGGACCGCCTGCCGGACGCCCCGCGCGGCGCGGCCTTTCGCTGCGTGCTCGCGCTCGCCTCTCCCCAGGGCGAGGTGCGGCTCGCGCGCGGCGAGTGCCGCGGGACCATCCTCCACGCGCCGAGGGGCGACGGGGGCTTCGGCTACGACCCGGTGTTCCTCGTTGCCGAGCTCGGGAGGACGATGGCCGAGCTGTCGCTGGACGAGAAGGGCCGCATCTCGCACCGGGCGCGGGCGCTGGACGCGCTCGCGCCTCTCCTTCGCCAGCTGGCCGGAGCAGCGATCAACCGCGACTGAGACCGACCCGCTCTGACGAGCAGGGCCCCCGTGTGCGAACCGCCCGTCCTGGGCTCCCGGCCGAGTTCTCCCCCCGCACCCTGGGGCGTCAGTGGAGATGACGAATCGCGTCACGACAAACCCCGGGGCAGGGAGGACGGCACCCGGTCGGGCGGTACTTTCTGCACGTGGGAGGGCTTGCCACGTGCAGAAAGGATCA
>DASROG010000327.1:0-2799 GCA_035646995.1 Myxococcaceae bacterium | reverse complement strand
ACCCCGATCCGGATCTCGTCTCCCGCCTCAGCGCAGCCATCCTGGCCCTGGACATCCACGGCTCGTTCCAGGAGACGCCCTTCGAGGCGGCCCGCATCGCGCTGACCGGAACCGGCTTCTGGACGACGCTGCCCGATGGCGGGAGCCCCAACGCTGGCTTCCTCCGGCCGGGGGCGCGGCTCCTCGTCGTGGCGGTGAGCGACGAGGATGACTGCAGCGAGATCGACCACAACCCGCCGACCGTGGCCTACACCAACGCCGAGGGGCAGGACTTCTGCACCCTCCACGAGGACCAGCTCACCCCGGTGGGCGACTACGTGACCGCCTTCCAGCGGCTCGACGACGGCCAGGGACGCCCGCGGGAGTTGCTGTGGGGAGCGATCGCCCCGGTCGCTCGCTCGAACAAGGCGGCGCAAGGCACCCAGGGAGGACTCGGCGACGGCGGACCCATCATCCAGAACGTGGACTGCCCGACCAGCGGCGGTCCGGGCTACCGGCACCGCGCCATGGCGCTGGCCTTCGACCCGACGCTCACCAACCTCGACTCGGTCTGCGCGCCCGACTACCACAACAGCCTGGTCGCGATCGCGCAGGTGGCGTCCATTCCCCAGACGCTCACGCTCACCGACAACGTGCCCGACCCCCGGCTCCTCGCCGTGGACATCACCCGCGCGGACGGGAGCGTGCAGCGGTGCACGCTCGCCAATGGCGGGATCACCGTGGTGCAGGGCACGGACACCGAGCCTCCGGCGGTGAGATTCCAGCAAGGCTGTCTGCGTCGCGTCACCGACACCCGCGTCGAGGTGAAGCTGCTCTGCGCCGGCTGACCGCCGCGTCCGGGCTCAGCGCACCGCCTCGCTGACCACCTCGAGAAGACGGGCTCGCCCTGCCTCGGCGCGCTCGAGGTGGAGGAAGTGGGTGGCATCCGGAATCTCGACGATGCGCACGCTGCGGGCGCGGACCGCGTCGTGAGCGAACGCCTGAACGTCCTCGGGTCGGCTCCAGAAGTCGGCGCTCCCGCGCACCAGCACCACGGCCGCGGTGATCGACCCCGCGTCGTAGAGGCGCCGGCCGGAGGCCTGGGCGAAGCTGTCCTCCAGAGCGCCGAGCGGCGTGCGCAGCGACGGGGGTGTGGTGCGTCCCGAGTCGGGGTCGCTGGCCAGCGCCTCCCGGACGTACGCCTCGGCGATGACCGGGTCACGCCGCGCGGCCGGATCCGCTCCGAGCGCGCGGTCCCACGGCCGGAGCAGCGAGGCCGCATCGGCCCGCGCGTAGCCGCCGAGGTCGGGTGACAGGCGGTCCGGCCTCGCGGGGTCGGCGAGGGAGGAGCCTGGGCCGATGACCGGGTGGTCGGCCGAGCCGCCGTAGAGCGCGTTCAGCAGCACGAGGTGACCGACGCGTTCGGGCCAGAGCGCCGCGTACTGGCCGGCCCAGAGACCGCCGGTCGCCCAGCCGAGGAGGGTGACCCGCCGGGCGCCGGTGCGGGCCAGCACCGTCCGCACCACGGCGTCGACGTCCCTGACGACCTCGAACGACCGGGAAAGCGGACGGCTCTGCTCGGGGGGACGGGACATCGCCGGCGGCCGGTCGGAGCCGCCAAAGCCGCGGGCATCCGGGAGGTAGACCCGCGCACCGGTGCGGAGCGCGAGGTCCTCGGCCAGGGAGCCACCGGGAATCGGAAGGTCGAAGGAGCCGATGGCCGGGACCCGAGCGCCGTGGAGAAGCACGATGGGCTCGATGCCCTTGCGAGCCGCCGACGGCCGGAGCTCCCGGACGGCGATGTGCACGCCGTCCGTGGTGGTCACCCGGAGCTCGGTGCGCTGGATCGGCGGCGGCGCGGCGAGGAGCAGGACCAGCAACGGCCACATGGTCTCGTCTGTATCCCCCCGGCGCGGAGCTGGTCTGCGGAAAACGCCGTCCGTTTGCGATTCCGCGCGCACTCCGTGCGTTCCTCGGGGCCGAGCTGCCGACGAGCCTCCGATCGAGCTGCGGCGGGAGTGGAGCGACCGGCGCCGCACCCGGCTGGGCAGCGCAAGGGCCTGGATCGCCCGGCGCCTACCAGGGACCGGCTGGCACCGTCAGCCCCCGTGACATACTACTGAACGGGTGTATAGAACGGGGCTGGAGGCAACCGAGCGTGGAGGTCGCGGCGCGGGCAGACCCGGCAGTTCTGGAGCGGCTCCGGGAGCGGATCCGGACGCTGCAGGCGGCGCCGCGCCAGCTGCTCTCGGTGCTGCGCACCGGCCTCGCTCCGGTGGATGGCCTCCTCCCGGGGGGAGGGTTTCCGCTGGGCCAGGTGGTCGAGCTCTGGGGAGAGCCAGCCTCGGGACGCGCCCGGCTCGCCTTCCGCGCCATCGCCGAGGCCCACCGGGCGCTGCGGCTCGTCGCCTGGGTGGACGGTCCGCGCGCGCTTCATGCGTCCGCGCTGCCTCCGCTGGGTGTCCGGCTGGAGCAGCTCCTCGTCGTCCAGCCGGCCGAGCCGAGGCAGCTAGCCTGGAGCGCCCTCCAGCTGCTCCGGAGCGGTGCCTTCGTCGCGGTGGGCCTGGACCTGACTCGCACGGACGTCCGGCTGTCGCCCCCCGAATCACGCCGGCTGGTCGAGGCGGCCAGCCGGAGCGGAGGGCTGCTCCTGCTCCTCACGCCCTCCGAGGCGCCGGCGGACGGAACGCTGCGGCTCCATGTCTCGGCCGCCGGCCCGCGCGCGATGCGCCTCGAGGTGGTGCGCAGCCGCCAGGGCTCCGCGTCCCGGGCGGTCGAGGTGCCATGGGAGCTGCTCACCCCGGGCGGCCCGTCCGATGC
>DASROG010000326.1:0-5245 GCA_035646995.1 Myxococcaceae bacterium | reverse complement strand
CAGTCCCTACGGCACCTCGATGGAACGGTGGGGTGAGCTCGCCTGGAGGTGGATCTACCGCCAGCCGTCCGAGAGCAATCCCCTGCTCGACCAGACCGGCGCCAGCTGCGGCATCGATCAGCAGGGGCCGGTGTGGTTCCTGGCATCGGTGATCCCCGGCGGCCCCCAGTTCCAGGGCGACCGCGGCTGCACCATTCCCCAGCACAAGGCCTTGCTCGTCCAGACCAGCGCCTTCCTCAACGACTATCCCTGCCCCGACCCGGCGTTCCAGCCAGCCCCGGGACAGTCGCTCTACGACTTCCTCATCGGGCCGGCGAAGGCCTTCGTCGACACGGTCTTCTTCCTCGAGGTCACCATCGACGGAGTTCCCCAGCCGGACATGCTCCGCTATCGGTTCACCTCCAGGGACCTCTTCACCATCAAGGGGGATCGCAGCCTCCAGACGACGCTCGACGGATGCATCACCGGTGAGCGGCAGCCCGCGGTCGCGGACGGCTACCTCTTCATGGTGAAGCCGCTCTCTCGAGGCCAGCACACCCTGGTGTGGCGCCAGAAGGACTCCTTCGGCATGACGGGCGACACGACCCTCACCTGGCACCTCACGGTCCGCTAGGCGGGGCCAGAGGGGCGCCGTTCAGCGGCGCCCCTCGAGGGTGGAAGCCATCAGGTCGGCGCAGACCCGGAGCACCTCCAGCCGGGCGTGGTGCTTGTCGTTGGCGGAGACGAGCACCCACGGCGCATCGGGCCGGTGGGTCCGGTCGAGCATCTCCTCGATCGCGGTCTCGTAGTCCCTCCACCGGCGGCGGTTCCGCCAGTCGTCCGGGCCGATCTTGTAGCTCTTGAACCGGTCGGTCTCCCGAGCCTTGAAGCGCTCGAGCTGCGTCTTCCGGTCGATGTGGAGGAAGAACTTCCTGAGCTGGACTCCGTCGGAGGTCAGCGTCCGTTCGAACGCGTTGATCTCGTCGTAGGCGCGCTTCCACTCCGCCTTGGTGGCGAAACGCTCCACCCGCTCGACCAGCACCCGGCCGTACCAGCTCCGGTCGAACGCCGCGAGCTCCCCGCGGCCGGGCAGACGGTTCCAGAACCGCCACAGGTAGTGGTGGCGGCGGCTCTCCTCGTCTGGCGGACCGATGGGCCACACCTTGTAGCCGCGGGGATCGAGCTCGGCGGTGAGCCGCTTGATGCAGCCGCCCTTCCCCGCCGCGTCCCAGCCCTCGAAGACGAAGACCGCGCGCTGGCCGGTCTGGAACATCTTGACCTGAAGTCCGAACACCTCCCGTTGCCGGCGCTTGAGCTCCTCCTCGTAGTTCTCGTCTCCCTTGACCCGGATGGAGAGGTCCACGTCGTCGAGCGAGAGCGCGCCCGGCGGGTACACCTCGAACTCGTATGCCTCGTCGACCTTCGCCGTCCGGCGGCGGTGCCTGGCCATGGGAACCGGCAGCACACCGCAGCCGGGTGGCTGCTCGCCAGTCCTTTTCCACTGCAGCGCGGGTTGCAGAGGGGCGCTTCGCGCGTCGAGAGTGCCGCCCGGTCATGCTCCGCTCCCTCTCGCTCCTGTCCTTCCTCGCGCTCGCCGGCGCCTGTGCCAGCACCGGCGGCGCGCGCCCTGCCGCTCCTCCGCGCCCCGAGGCCTCGAAGGCGTACGATGCCCGCTTCCCCGATCCGGGGTCTCCACTGGAAGTCCAGGTCCTCTCCACCGCGGACCGCGCGGGCACGCAGGTGGTCGAGCTGACCTACGCCGGCGCCCCGGGCACGGCTCCGGTGCGTGGAACGCTGGTGCGCCCTCCGCAGGGAACCACCCGCGGGCCCGCGGTGCTCTGGGTGCACTGGCTCGGCGAGCCCGCGACGAGCAACCGGACCGAGTTTCTCGAGGAGGCGCTGCAGCTCGCTCCGCGCGGTGTCGTGTCGCTGCTGGTGGACGCGCTGTGGAGCCAGCCCGACTGGTACAAGAAGCGCACCATGGACGAGGACCCGGCGGCGTTCACCGCCCAGGTCATCTCGCTCCGGCGCGGCCTCGGCCTCCTGGGCCAGGAGCCGGGCGTCGACCCGGGGAAGCTCGCCGTGGTGGGTCACGACTTCGGGGGGATGACCGGGCTCCTGGCCTCGGCGGCGGACGGCCGGCCGCGGTGCCACGTGCTGCTCGCGCTCACCCCGCGCTTCGAGCACTGGATGTTCTACGACCCGAAGAAGCGCCCCACCGACGAGCAGGACTATCGCCGGCGCCTGGCCTCCATGGACCCGGTCGATGCGCTGCCGGCCGTCGAGGGGCCGGTGCTGGTGCAGCTGGCGCAGCAGGACTTCTACGTCCCCGCCCAGCAGATCGAGGTGTGGCGGCAAGCCATGGGCGGCCGCGGGGAGGTCCGGACGTACGCCACCAGCCACGCCATGGAGGCCTCGCAGGTGCGGGTGGACCGGGACGAATTCCTCCGGCGCACCCTGGGCGTGGGCGGGCCGTAACTCGGCGCGGTTGCAAGGGCCTAGGGCCGGCAGCATCCTGTGGACCGGCCGGAGTCCGCCGGCTCTTGCCCTGGCAGGCGAGGGGCAGGCTGGAAGCCGACGCCGGCCGGACCATGCTGGACGGAGAGTGCGTTGGCGAAGGACGACGATTGCCTGGGGAGCCGCCCCGAGCTCGATGAACTGAGCCGCTCCTACCTCGCTGCCCAGCTGGCGGGAGACCGGCGGGAGGCCGTCCGACTGCTGATGGAGGAAGGCATCGGCCGCGGGAACTCGGTCCTCGACCTCCACCTCCGAGTCATCCAGCAGGCGCAGCGGGAGATCGGCCAGCTCTGGGAGCGGAACACGATCAGCATCGCCCACGAGCACCAGGCGACCGCGGTCTCGCAGCTCGCCCTGGCCCATCTCTACCAGCAGTCCATCCGGCGTCCGGCGGTGGGCAAGACGGTGCTGATGGCCTGCGTGGAGGGTGAGCTGCACGACATGGGTGCGCGGATCTGCGCGGACGTGCTCGACCTGCACGGGTTCGACGTTCGCTTCCTCGGAGCGAACGTGCCCACCGACTGCCTCCTCGGCTTCGTCGAGCGCACCCGGCCGGACCTGGTCGCCCTCAGCGTCACGATGCCCATCCACCTCCCGGCCACCCACGCCGCCGTCGACCTGCTGCGCACCCGGACGCGAGTTCCGCTCGCCATCGGCGGACGCGCGCTGGACCTGCCCGGCGCCCGCGCGGGCTGGGAAGGCGTGGCGATCTTCGGCGCCGACGCGCTCGAGCTCTTGAGAGCGGTACGCACCACCCTGGGAGTGCCTGGATGACCAGGGCGGGCTCCTGTGTCGTCCTCGCCCGTGCGTCTCGCGGGTGGCTCACGTTCAGCGCGTCGCGGGCGAACCTCGGTCGGCGACAAGCCCGGGGAGCGGGGTGAGCGACGGCAGCGTCGCGGCAGGTGCGACGCCAAGCTCGTCGCGCGCGGTCCCGGCTCGGTTGATCCAGTACGTCGGGGAGCCGAACCAGCCGGCGCCCGCCGCGTCCCAGCCGCCGTGGGCCACGAAGGCGATGCGCTCCCTGGGAAGGCCGAACGCCTCGACCGCGAGCTGGTAGGCCCGCGGGTCCGGCTTGAAGCTCCGCACCGAATCCGTGCTCAGGGGCGGATCCATCAGGCGGTCCAGCCCGGTCCGACGCCCGATCGCCGCCAGCATCCCGGGCGTGAAGTTCGAAAGAAAGGCGAGCTTCAGCCCGGCAGCCCGAAGCTCGTTCAGCACCGGGAGCACCTCGGGCCAGGTCGGAAGCTGGACCACGGTGTCGAGGAACTCGCGCCGGGCAGCCGGCGACGGGGCCGCCTTCAGCACGGCGGAGGCGAACCCGAACGCGTCCGCGCTCACTGCCTCGAAGTCGCGGTACTGACCCCCGAACACGCGCAGCCAGCTGTACTCGAACAGCCGCGTCCGCCAGACTTCCTCGAACCGGGCACCCTGGCCGGGAAGCACCCGCTCCGCGGCAGCCGGGAGCTGCCGGAAGTCGAGCAGCGTGAAGGCGTCGAAGGCCACCCCCCCGATGGCCAGCGCCCCGGCGCTGCGCCCCGAAGCCTTGCCTCCGGCGGCGAATGCCGCGGTGCCGCCCAGGGCGAGACCGCCGGCGGTGAGGCCTCCGACGGCCTGCAGGAACTCACGACGATGGGTCGACATCGAATGTCCTCCTCGACGGGCCCGGTGGTGCAGCCCGCAGCGGAAAGGTGACGCCAACCCGGGCGGCGTGACAGTTCGATCGTGTCTGGACTTCATTCATTTCTGCATGACGAGCCGTCGCGGGAGACGAGCTCTCGGTCCTGCTCTGCTCACGAGCCGGTCGACCTCCCCGGCCTCACCCCACCTCGATTCCCAGCCGCGCCTCGAACGCCCGCAGGTGCCGCTCGATCTCTTCGGCGGTGGTGAGCTTCATCACCTCGTCCATGGCACGCACCGCGTCCGCCCGCGAGCAGCGCCGGATCACCGCCTTCATCGCCGGAATCTGCCCCGCCGGCATCGACAGCTCCTCCAGACCGAGCGCCAGCAGCACGAGCGCGTAGCGGGGATCTCCCGCAACCTCGCCGCACATCGAGACCGGGATGCCCGCGGCCCGGCCCGCATCGGCGATGGCCCTCAGCGACCGGAGCACCGACAGGTGGAGGGGCTTGTAGAGGTAGGCGACGTCCCGGTTCTGCCGGTCGATGGCCACCGTGTACTGGATGAGGTCGTTGGTCCCGATGCTGAAGAAGTCCGCCTCCTGGGCGAGGCGGTCGGCGATCCACGCCGCACTCGGCGTCTCCACCATGATGCCGACCGGGAAGCGCCCGCTCATCGGCACGCCCTCGCGAGACAGCTCCGCCCGGCAGCGCTCCAGCTCGGTCCGGGCCTCCCGGAGCTCGGACACGCCGGAGACCAGTGGGAACATGATCCGGAGATTCCCGTGCACGCTCGCCCGGAGCAGCGCCCGCAGCTGCGCCCGGAACATGTCCCGCTGCCGGAGCGAGTAGCGGATGGCCCGAAGGCCCATCGCCGGGTTCGGCTCACGCTCCGCCTTCCGGAACCCCGGCATCTTGTCCCCGCCCAGGTCCACGGTCCGGATGGTCACCGGCCGGCCCCCGAGCTTTTCCAGCACGCTTCGGTAGGCGAGGTAGTGCTCCTCCTCGGTGGGCGCCTCGAGACGGTCGAGGAAGAGGAACTCGGTCCGGTACAGACCGATGCCCTCGGCGCCGGCCGCGAGCAGCTCGGGGATCTCCTCCAGGAACTCCATGTTCCCCTGCATCCGCACCCG
>DASROG010000325.1:0-5970 GCA_035646995.1 Myxococcaceae bacterium | reverse complement strand
CGGACCCGGATCGTTCCGCCCGCGAGGCCGCCGTGGAAGTTGACCGTGGTGGTGCGGAAGGCCGCCGCGCTCGCGTCGGCCGCGGTGAACGCCATCCGCCCGGCGAGCGGGCTCTGGTACTGCGGGATGGCGCCGGCCCGGGTCGCGACCTCGTGGGTGTACCCGTTGGTGATGGTCGCGGCGAGCGAGGGATCGATGATGTCCACCCAGGTGGCACCGTCGTCCGAGCTGATCTCCACCACCACGCCACCCAGATACGGGGTGGGCGGCGCGCCGTTCGGCAAGATGGCGAACAGGCTCGACCAGGACAGGACGAAGTCGCCCGCGGCTCCCACCTGGATGGGAGGCGAGATGAGCGACTCGTCCGACGCGATGTTGTTGAACACCACCCACCCGGGCGAGTTGTTGGGGGGGTCCAGCAGCGCCCGGAACCAGCTGCCGAGCGCCGGATTGGTCCCGCCGTGCGGCGCGTACTCGATGGTCCAGTTGCTGTTGACCGCCTCGAAGCCGTCGGTGGTGAGGCTCGCGACGTCGTCGAAGTTGACGAGCACCCCCCCGGCCTCACCGGTCTGGGGAGTGGTGGTCAGCGTCGAGCCCTCGACGGTGGCAGTGACCGTCACCTCTCCCGGATCGGTGACCCCGCTGAGCGCGATCTTCGCCGTGGCGACGCCGGTCGCGCCCGGGGCGATCGAGGAGAAGGTCAGCGCCGGGCCGTCGGGGAAGGTGACGCCGGTGTCGGTACTCTCGACCGTCCCGGTGACGCCGGTGACGGTGTCGGTGCCCACGTTCCGCAGCGTCACCCGGACCAGGCCGACCTCGCCGGTGTCCAGGATGCCGTCGCCGTCGCAGTTGGTGGGCCCGTCCACGATGGCCACCGATTCCAGCCGGACGTTGGTGCCCCAGGTGAAGTCCTCTACCAGGCCGGTGTGATCCGGGTCCGCCCGATCGGGCGCGACCGCCGCGACCCCCAGACCGCGTTTGGCGAAGGCCTGCCCGAACAGCTGGTAGTCGGCGTCGTTGCTTGCGGCCGCGACCTGGAGGAGCGCATCACGCGCCTCGACGAACGTGGGGTATGCGGGCGTCACCTTGTAGGCGGCGACGAGGTAGTCCTTCATCCGCTGCTGCGCCTCGGTGAACGAGTACGCGTTGAGCAGCGAGGCGTAGCACTCCCAGAGCATCGTGGCCCAGATCTCGCCCGTGTTGTGGACCTCGGTGGGGTCGTCGCCCGCCGTGCCACCCCAGGGGAAGTTGAGGGCCGTAGGATCGAACGCGGTGTTGATGAACTTGAAGGTGGTGCCGTTCTTCTGGAGGTCCGTGGAGTAGGTGACCCGGCGGATGCCGAACCAGATCGGATCGCTGGTGAAGGCGGGAGTGGCGTACGTCCCCGCGCCGTAGGCCCCCTCAAAGTGCTCGTTCCCCTGGATCGACTTGTCTTCCTCGCGCACCACCAGCAACAGCGCGTGGAAGTCGCCCCAGCCCTCGCCCATGCCCCGGCCCTGGCAGCTACCGCAGAGGTTGAGGGCGCCGCCGGCGATGAGTCGATTGGAGATGAAGTGCCCCCACTCGTGGGCCACGATGCCGCTGTCGATCGCCCCATCGAGATCGGGCTTGGTCACCCGCTTCATGTGGACGTTGAGCCCGGCGCCGTTCGCCGCGGCGATGAGCGTCAGACCGTCGGCGTTGCTCACCAGGTAGGCAGGGAGATCGAAGCCGAGGCTCACGTTGGTCGCGCCGTTGGTGGCGTTGCGGAAGATCACCCCGATCGCGCCCGCCGCCTGGACCGCCGCCGCCTTGGTAGCGAAGGTACACGTCCCGCGATCCACCAGGGCGATCTTCCCCGCCAGCGCCGCGCCGTTGGTGATCGCGGTACAGGCCAGCGCCGGGGAGGCCTGGACCACGTTGGCGGTGATGTCGAAGTTGAGCGGCGAATCGCCCATGACGAACACCGGCACGTCGCCGTTCGGGAAGCCCAGGTCGGGCCCGTTCACGTGCAGGGTGGGGAAGGACTGGTTGTCGAAGACGTACATCTGCATCCGCGGAGGGGCACCATCCGCGGGCGTCCACATGTTGGCGTTGTCACGTCCGCTGAAGTCGATCGCCTCGGCGAAGAGCGGATCCTGGTCGCCGCCCGAGGCGCCGCGCCCGAAGTTATCGTTCTGGGCGTTTCCCGCGGCCTCGTTGAATCCCGAGTCGTAGTACCAGTCGTGGAACCAGTTGTTCAGGTAGAAGAGGTGGACGATCGCCGCCTTGTTGCTCGAGGTGTCGGTGCCGGCCGGGACGGCGTCGGTCCACAGGTACTGGAACCTCCGGTTCCCGGTCACCTGGGCCCGGTAGTCCGGTCCGTTCGGGTCCGGGGTGTAGCCGTCCTCGCCGCCCAGATCCGCGTAGGCATCGACGTTGTTGCCCACCGTCTCGGTGGCGTCGTCGGGGAGCCAGGGGTCGCCGGTGCTGATCGGACCCGAGACCAGGGTGACGTCCTGTGGCGCCAGCGCCGGCGGGGCGACGAACGGGTCGACCGGCGCGGACTCGGGCGCGGGCGAGACCGCGGTGCCCTGCGGCGAATCCCATGGCCGGTGGTCGCCGTCGGCGTCCGCCCACACGCGGTAGGTGAAGGCCTGGGCGGACTGGGAGAGGTTGGTCCGCACCAGCACCCGGGCGTCCCGTCCGGAGATGACGTACGAGTAGTAGTCGAGCGCTCTCGTCTCGGGATCGCGCGAGGCGACCTCGACGTAATAGGCCGGCTCGAGCGATCCCGGCTGGTGGAAGAGGACCTGCCTGGCCCGCGCCGGGAAGCGCAGCGGCGAGGGGGTGGAGACGCCGGAGCGGATCTGGACGCCCCGGTAGTCGCCCCGGACGACGCCGTTCTCCACGAAGGCGCCGGCGCCCAGCGGGCTGCCTGTCAAGTCGCCGTATGCCGCGGCCACCGCCGCCGCGTGGTCGACCGGGAAGCTCGGAAGGGCCTGGCGGACGCTGCTGGTCTTGCCGGAGAAGAGCGCCGCCGCCGACTCGGGCGTGGAGACGTACCCGGTGAGCCCGACCAGTCGGAGCTTGCGGTCCATCACCACGTTCAGCTGCTCGCCCCAGACCTCGAGCCCTCCGGGACGGGAGACGAGGTTGACGACGATCGCTCCGCGCCCCGTGTCGTGGACGTGCTTGACCGTGAGCGTCTCGGCGTCCGACGACCGGAGGAAGTAGGCCCCGGCGTGCGAGCGAAGATGCTCGCGGGCCGCGTCCGCGGGCGTGCGCGCGGCCGGCAAGGCGCCCCGCGCGCTGTACGGCGCGCGGATGACGGTGGGCATTGCGAACCGCGCCTCCGCCGACTTCACCGCGCTCGTCTGCGGCACGCGCCGGTTCACCGCGCGGAGCGTGCTGCTCGTCGTCGGTCGCGCCGTGCCTGAGTACACCGAGTGGTAGTTCGGGAGATCGCGCCCGACCGCGGGGAGGGAGAGAAGGAACAGAGCGGCCGTCAGGCGGACGCCCCGAGAGCGACGACGCATGCGCACCTCGGTGGAGACGGGAAGACCGAGAAGGCGGCGACGGCACGCACGCAACGCACATGCACGGACACAGCCGTGTTGGCGAGCCATCGACCCCTCCCTCGAACGAGACAGGACGCTACAGGATTGTGGAGCGCGCGGAACGCGGACTTTTCCGTGAACGGCGGACTGGGTTGCAATAGATTCGTTCTGTTGTGAACGTTTTATCGCAACCAGAGGCCATCTAACCTCGTCTGCCTGCCTGGAGAGGAGCCAGGGACGCCGAGCTCAGCGCTTCATGCACTCGCCGGGACAAGGGCAGCGAATGCATTGCACCTGGACGCACCTGCTCCCGGGCGGACAGTCCGCGGAGGTGCTGCACCCGGGAACGCACTCCCCGGGCCCCTGGCCGCATCGGCCGCAGACTCGTCCCGGTCCGCACTCCGCATCGGTCTGGCAGCCGGCGGCCTCGGCGCGCGGGGCGGGCGACGCGTCCGGTGTCCAGCCCAGGTCGGGCGCAGGCGCGACGACGGGGATCGAGGGCACCGTGGAGGATGGGCCCGAATCCAATGTCGCGACCCCGCGGTCCGGCGTGCTCACCGGCGGAGGCTGGCCCCGACAGCCGGCGAGCACGGCCGTGGCGGCGACGGCGATCGCCAGGCGGCGCGCGGTGTTCCGGATGCGGTCGTTCTTCGCCCCGCGCGGACCTGCTCGGTGCGCGAGGAGGCTCATCGTGCCGCTCAGAGCCCCAGGAAAGCCTCCCCGATCCGTGCGCCCGTCCATGCCGCTCAGAGCCCCAGAGAAGCCTCCCCGATCCGCGCGCCCGTCCATGCCGCTCAGAGCCCAAGAGAAGCCTCCCCGATCCGCGCGCCCGTCCATACCGCTCAGAGCCCCAGGTATGCCTCGCGGATGCTCGGGTCGGAGATGAGCTGGGAGGCGGCACCCTCCTTCACCAGCTGGCCGTGCTCGATGACGTACCCGCGGTCGGAGATCTCCAGCCCCTCCATCACCTTCTGCTCGACGATCATCACCGTCACGCTCTTGGCGATCTCCCGCACCGCGGCGAGCGTCTGCTCGGTCAGCTTCGGCGACAGCCCGAGCGACGGCTCGTCGAGCATCAGGAGCTTGGGCTCGGACATCAGGGCCCGGCTGATGGCCACCATCTGCTGCTCGCCACCGGACAGCGTGCCGGCCAGCTGCTTCCTTCGCTCGCCGAGGCGGGGGAACAGCGCGTACATCCTCTCGAGGTTCTGCGGCCGGTGGCCCCGCGCCCGCGGCAGCGTCGACCCGAGGTAGAGGTTTTCCTCCACCGTCATCTCCGGGAAGAGCTGCCGCGCCTCGGGCACGTGGGCGATGCCCAGGTCGACGATCACGTCCGGCGGGGTCCGGGTGATGTCCTTCCCCTCGAAATGCACCGTGCCCGAGCGCGGCCGGAGCAGCCCGGAGATGACCCGGAGACATGTCGTCTTCCCCGCCCCGTTGCCCCCGATCAGCGCCAGCACCTCGTTGGGCCGCACCTCGAAGGTCACCCCAAACAGCGCCTGGAAGTCGCCGTAGAACGCCACCACGTCCCGGATCTCGAGCAAGGCAGTCATCGCGCCCCCCCGGCCACGAACTTCGTGCCCAGGTAGGCCTCCACCACCTTCGGGTCGTGCACCACCTCGGCCGGCGGTCCCTCGGAGATCTTCCGCCCCTGGTCCAGCACCACCACCCGCGAGGCGAGCGACATCACGATCCGCATGATGTGCTCCACCCCACCCACGCTGGTGATGCCGAACTCCCGGAGCCGGCGGATGAGGCCCACCACCTCCTCCGCCTCGCGCGGGTTGAGCCCCGCCATCACCTCGTCGAGCAGGACCAGGGCCGCTCCCGTCCCGATCGCCCGCGCCACCTCGAGGAGCTTGCGCTGCGCCAGGGGAAGTCCGCTCGCCAGCTGGTCCGCTCGCGAGCGCATGCCCATGAACTCGAGCACCTGGTCGGCCCGGTCCGCGGCGTCCTTGCGGCGCGGATGATGGAGAAACGTCCCCAGCATCACGTTCTCCCGGACGGTCAGCGCCGGTAGCGGCTGCACCACCTGGAAGGTCCTTCCGATGCCCAGGCGCGTCGCCTCGTAGGGTTCCCCGCCGGTGATGTCCTTCCCCCGGAAGCGGATCGTGCCCGCGTCCGGCTTCACGAAGCCGGTGATGAGATTGAAGACCGTGGTCTTCCCTGCCCCGTTGGGGCCGATGAGGAAGACGATCTCGCCCTCGTCGACGTGGAAGCTGACGTCGTTGGTCGCCAGCAGGCCACCGAACCGCTTGCTCACCTTCTCGAACTCGAGGATGCGCGCCATGGCCGTCCCCGCCCTCACTGCTGTGCACCGACGGGACCCGCCGCCCGCCGGAACCACCGCCGCTGGAAGAGTGAGATGAGCCCGCCGGGAACGAAGACCACGACCACGATCAACAAGAAGCCGTAGACCACCAGGTGCGTGTGCTCGAAGTAAGTCTTGAAG
>DASROG010000324.1:0-5591 GCA_035646995.1 Myxococcaceae bacterium | reverse complement strand
AGCTCCGGTCGCACCGGCCGGGCCGGCCGGTGCGACCGGAGCTGGCGGCGGGCGCGTCAAGGCGCTCCGGGAAGCGACGGCGAGGATCGCCAGGACCGCGCCGGCGGCGAGCGCGGCCACCGCGAGGCGCTTCCACCGCCGCCCCCCGGCGTGTGGCCGGGGAGGGGGAAGCTCGTGCCCGGCCAGGACGGCGTCGAGCGCCGCCTCGACCTCGGCCATCGTGTCGGGGCGCTCCGACGCGCTCTTGGCCATCATCCGCCCCACCAGGTCGGCGAGCCCCGGTGGGAGGGGACCGTGCGGTCCCTGCGCAGGAAGCCGGGGCACCGGCGAGAGCAGGTGGGCGGCGAGGACGTGGGTGGCGCTGGCCCCGAGATAGGGAGGTGCGCCGGTGAGGAGCTCGAAGAGGAGCACCCCCAGCGCATAGACGTCGCTGCGTCCGTCCTGGCGCTGACCGGCAGCCTGCTCCGGCGACATGTAATGCGGCGTCCCGAAGATGAGGCCGGCGGCCGTCTCCCGCGCGTCGCGCGGCCCCTCGGCGAGGCGGGCGATGCCGAAGTCGGCCAGCTTGGCGGTTCCGTCTCGGCCGAGGAGGACGTTCTCCGGCTTGATGTCGCGGTGGTAGATGCCGCGGGCGTGAGCGGCGGCGAGCGCGCGGGCCAGCTCCCGCACCAGCGACATCGCCTCCCCCGGCGGAAGCGGGCCGAGCCTCGCCAGCCGGCGGGCCAGGGTCTCGCCCTCCACCAGCTCCATCGCGAGGTAGAAGCGCCCGTCAGGGGTGCGCCCGAAATCGGTGACCTCGACGATGCCCGGGTGGCGGATGTGGCTCGCCGCGACCGCCTCGCGCTGGAAGCGCCGGACGATGTCGTCCCGCGCGCCGTGCGAGGTCCGGAGCACCTTGACCGCCACCGTGTTGCCGAGTGCCAGGTGCTCGGCGCGGTACACCGCGCCCATCCCGCCGCGGCCCAGCAGGTCGTGAACCCGGTAGCGCTCGGCGAGCACGGTGCCCGGCGCGAGCGGCGGCTCGTCGTCCTCGGTCGCGGGGCCACCGGGTGGGGCGGTCATCGCGCGGCGAGCGACCGACAGCAGCACCGCGCCGACCTGGAGCTGGCTGCCCTCCGGAAGGATCCCGGAGGTCCGAGGTTCCCCTTCCAGCAGCGTGGGCCAGCGGCCACCGAGGTGCACGAACTCGAGACCGCGCCTGCCCTCGAGCAGCCGGAGATGCCGCGGCGCCACGCCATCGTCGGAGAGCACCAGCTCGCAATCGCGCGAGCTGCCCAGGACTGCTCCCTTCCGGGGGACCACCAGCACCGTGCCGGCCCCGCGACCGGTGTGCAGACGCAGCTCCCACCCGTCGCCCAGCAACGGCGCGGGACCGACCCCCGCCCTTGCGGTGTCCAGGTCCACGTCCACTCTGGGCCGAGCATAGGCCATCGGACGCTCCAGGCATGCTCGCCGACATCCCGGGCTTGCATGCGAGCAGGGACGTCCGCAGCTTGGCGCGCCGTGTCCATGGGTATGGGAAGGGGGGGAAGCTGGGCCCTGGTGTGCCTGGCCTCGGGCGTGCTCGCCGGATGCGACGGCACGGGACCGGCGTCGTTCATCCCCGATGGCGCCATCGTGCGCGACGGCGGCGGCGGTGACGCGGGGATGGATGCCGGGAGCGATGCCGGCCCCAGCGCCTGGTTCCGGCGTGACACCGGGGTGAAGATCATGCCGCTCGGCGACTCGATCACCGAGGGCTCCCAGGCGGAGCTCGGCGGCTACCGCTGGCCTCTGGAGAACCTCCTGGTCGACGCCGGATACGACTTCGACTACGTGGGGAGCCTGCGCGTCGGCTCGCCGGCTGCCATGCCCCGTCCTTGGCACGAGGGGCACGGCGGTTACCAGATCGAGTCGGTGGACGGCGGGGGCCAGCTCGCCGGCCCGGTCGTGGACGCGGCGCTGCGGACCTACCAACCGGACGTCATCCTCCTGCTCGCCGGAACCAACAACCTCAACTTTCCGGACACGCTGTATCCGGACAAGACCTCGGCGATGTACGACCGGCTGCTGGCGCAGATCTTCACCCTCTCGCCCGGCGTCGGGGTGGTGGCCTCCCCCGTCCCCTGGAAGACCTCGGTGCCCGCGAATCTGGTGGAAGCGTTCAACGACCGCGTCCATGGGATCGTCGATCGCTACGCCGACGCGGGCTACCGCATCACCTGGGTGGCGGGGATGACCGACGCCATCGACGGCGGCGTCGAGAACCTCCCCGACGGGCTTCATCCCTCGCAGCCGGCCTACGGGCGGATGGCCGAGCAGTGGTTCCGTGCGCTGGAGTCGGTCAGCGGCCCCTGAGCCTCACCGGTGGCGCGCCCCTGCGCGCGTGAGTCACGCGCGCGCGCCCAGCGCCTCCAGCGCGGCGAGCACCTGCTGGGGCGTGGTGTCCCGCATGCAGCGGTGGTGACCTTCCGGGCACCGCACCTTCCCGGCGCGGTTGCAGGGACGGCAGGGAAGGGGCTGGGTGACGAGCCGCGCGTGCGCCACCGGCTCCACCGAGGCCGGATCGTTGGGCCCGAAGAGGAGCACCGTGGGAATGCCCAGCGCGACCCCGGCGTGGGAGAGCCCCGAGTCGAGGCCCACGGCCGCGCTGACCAGCGAGAGCTCGGCAAGGGTGTCGGCCACGCTCGTGCCGGTCCGGTCGAGGACCGCGGCGGGGTCGGCGGCCGCGATCTCCTCCGCACGCGCTCCGTCCTCGGCGCCGCCCACCAGCAGCACCTGCCTGCCCGCCCGGGCGAGCCGCTCCACCAGCCCTCGCGCGTGGACGACCGGCCAGCGCTTGGTGGGCCAGCCGCCGCCGACGTGGAGGGCGACCAGCCGACGGGCCTCGTCCCGGCCGGCCGCGCGCAGCCGGTGACGCGCCTCCTCCTGCACGGTGCCGGCGACCGCCAGACGCGCGGGTGCGCCCGTGGGGAGCCCGACCGCGGTGGCCAGCCGCTCGAAGCGGCGGGAGAAGACGACCTCGAACGGCCGCACCGGCGCCACGTGGGTGAGGAGGAGCCGCTCGGGACCGCCGCCGAAGCCCACCCGGACCGGCGCTCCCGAGCGAACCAGCAGCCAGACGGCGCGCGCCGAGCGGACCGGGGTGAGCGCCACGTCGAAGCTCGCGGGCCCGAGCGCTCCGAGGGCGTCGTTCACCGAGGTCCGGGCGGACATGGGACCGGTGGATCGCACCGTGTCCACCGCTGGCGCGTGGCGGAGCACGTCGGCGCCCTGGTCGTGGCTCAGCGCCACCAGCTCGGCCCCCGGGAAGCCCGCGCGCAGGTCGCCGAGGAGCGGCAGGGCGAACACCACGTCGCCGATGCCACCCTTCAGGAAGATCAGGATCCGTTCGCTGCGTTCCGGCTTCATCCGCTCGTCAGCCTGCCCTAGGGTGCCCGGCCCTCATGCGAATCTCGACGCTCGCCCTGCTGCTCCTGCCGCCGCTGGCCCATGGCGCGCCCGCCGCCCCGACGCCGGAGGACGCCCGGGCCTTCATCCAGAAGGTGAACGAGGACCTGAAGCGCCTCACGGTCAAGCAGTCCACGGCGGACTGGATCAAGTCCACCTACATCACCGGGGACACCGAGCGTGCCTCGGCCTGGGCGAACGACGACCTGCTCGCCGCGACCCGCGATGCCCTCCAGCAGGCGAAGCGCTTCGACGGGGTGGCGCTCGACCCCGACACCGCCCGGATGATCCGGCTGCTCCGGGTCAACAACACGGTGCTCGCCCCGGCCGACGCGACCCATCGCGCCGAGCTCTCCTCGGTGCTGGCCCGCATGGAGGGCATCTACGGCTCGGGCAAGGACTGCGGTCCCGACGGGAAGGGGAAGTGCCGGGACCTCGAGGCCCTGGAGAAGGTGGTGAACCGCAGCCGCGACCCGAAGGCGCTCCTCGACGCCTGGACCGGGTGGCACGCCGTGGGCCGGCAGATCCGCCCGCTCTACGAGCGCTTCGTGGTGCTGGCGAACGAGGGCGCGCGGGACAACGCCTTCGCCGACCTCGGGGCGCTGTGGAAGAGCGCCTACGACATGAGCCCGGAGGAGTTCGAGCGGGAGACCGATCGGATCTGGGCCCAGCTGAAGCCGCTGTACGACGACCTCCACTGCTACGTCCGGGCCGGGCTCCAGCGGAAGTACGGCAAGACGCTGGTTCCGGACGGCAAGCCCATCCCCGCCCACCTGCTCGGAAACATGTGGGCGCAGGAGTGGACCAACATCTATCCGCTGATGGAGCCGTACCCGGGCGTGACCAGCCTCGACGTCACCCGGAAGCTCGAGGCGCAGCGGTGGGACGCCCGTCGGATGGTGAAGCTGGGCGAGAGCTTCTTCACCGGGCTGGGGCTGGATCCGTTGCCGGCCACTTTCTGGACCCGCTCGCTGCTCACCAAACCCAGGGACCGCGAGGTGGTGTGTCACGCCTCGGCCTGGGACGTGACCTACTCCGACGACCTGCGCATGAAGATGTGCGTCCGGCCGGAGGAAGAGGACCTCCTCACCATCCACCACGAGCTTGGCCACAACTACTACCAGCGCGCGTACGTGAAGCAGCCGTTCCTCTACATGACCGGCGCGAACGAAGCCTTCCACGAGGCGGTGGGCGACGCGCTCGCGCTCTCGGTCACCCCCCCGTACCTGGTGCGGGCAGGCCTCCTCGAGCGCGTGCCGCCCGAGAACCAGAAGGCGCTGATCAACGCGCAGCTGAAGAGCGCGCTGGAGAAGGTGTCCTTCCTTCCCTTCGCCAAGGGCATCGACCGGTGGCGGTGGCAGGTCTTCGCGGGGACCGTGACCCCGGCGAGCTACGAGGCATCGTGGTGGACCCTGCGGACCCGGGAGCAGGGCGTAGCGCCGCCAGTGCCGCGGACCGAGGCCGATTTCGACCCCGGGGCGAAGTACCACGTGCCGGCCAACGTGCCGTACACACGGTACTTCCTCGCCAGGGTGCTGCAGTTCCAGTTCTACCGGGGGCTGTGCAGGGCGGCCGGCCACACCGGGCCGCTCCATGGCTGTAGCTTCGCCGGGAGCAAGGAGGCCGGACGCCGTCTTCGGGCCATGCTCGCCCTCGGAGCGAGCAAGCCGTGGCCGCAGGCGCTGGAGGCGCTCACCGGCGAGCGGCGCATCGATGGCGGGGCACTCCTCGAGTACTTCGCCCCGCTCCGGGAATGGCTCGCGGCGCAGAACCAGGGGCGCGCGTGTGGGTGGTGAGGCGCCGCGTCAATTCGTTTCAGCCGTTCTTCCTGGAAAAGCGCGTGGACAGTGGAGGAAGAAGCTCTTATGTTGCGCGCCGACGCTCGTGCCATGACGGCCGGGGTCGTTGGCTCGGGACCAAAGATCCCGGCCGTTCATGAAGGAAGCAACGAAATGGCAACTGGTACCGTGAAGTGGTTCAACGATGCGAAGGGCTTTGGTTTCATCACCCAGGATGGTGGCGGCGAGGATGTGTTCTGCCACCACACCGCCATCCAGGCCGATGGATTCCGCACCCTCGCCGAGGGGCAGAAGGTGACCTTCGACATCACCCGCGGCCCGAAGGGTCTGCAGGCGCAGAACGTCCGCGCCATCTGATCTGAC
>DASROG010000323.1:0-4115 GCA_035646995.1 Myxococcaceae bacterium | reverse complement strand
CCAGGACCAGCAGCGCCACCGTCACGCACCAGGGTCCACGCATGGACCTCCCTTCTGCCATACCCTTTGACCGTCTCGGGCACGCTCGTGTACGACCGCGCGGGAAAGGCGCTGCAGGGGAGGCTCTCGTCGTGAAGGTGTACCTGGTGCGCCATGCGCAGGCCGACTCCGACGTTCCGGAGGGCCTGGACGACGGAGCCCGTCCGCTCACCGGGAAGGGGCGTCACGCCGCCGAGAAGCACTTCCGCGGGCTCCAGAAGCGGATGCACGGCGTGGATCTGGTGCTGACGAGCCCGCTGGTCCGCGCGGTCCAGACGGCGCAGATCCTCTCCCTGGTGCAGGAGCTCGACGTCCCTCTCCGGGTGCACCGGGCGCTGCTGCCCGACATGCCGGTGGGCAGCCAGGAACGGCTCCTGAAGGAGCACCGGGACGACCACCTGGTCCTGGTGGGGCACAACCCCTCGATTCCGGCCATGGCCGCGCATCTGATGGCGCTCGCCCAGTTCCCGCGGTCGGTTCCCACCGGGTCGGTCATTGCGCTGGACCTCGACGCGGCCGACGAGCCGGCCCGCCTCCTCTTCTTCGCCGCGCCCGGCGAGGAGGTCCAGGAGGAGCTCAAGCCATGATGGACGAGGCCCCCTACAACGGGCTGGTGGCCGGGCTGTGGAAGCGCATCCTCGCCGCGGTGGACGAGGTGGACCCCGACGTGCTCGACGCGGTCGCCACCGGGGACATGGTGACGCTCACCTCGGCCTCGGGAGAGAAGGTCGTCATCAACACCCAGCGCGCCGTGCGGCAGATCTGGGTGGCGGGCAAGGGCATGGGGATCCACTTCTCGCTGGCCGACGACGGCCGGTGGATGGACGACAAGGGCAAGGGCCTCGAGCTGCTGGCCTGGATCTCCGAGTGCGTCGCGGCGCTCACCGGAGAGCCGCTCCGGTACTGAGCCCCCCGTTTTCAGGCGATGAACAGGCGGTTCCTCCGCCGACCCTTGCCGGACTCGGGGCCGCCGGCGGCCAGGAGCGTGCGACCCCCGCCCTCGGCCCGGGCCTGGGCGAGCGCGTCGGTCGCGTCGCGGAACAGCTTTCCGAAGCTCAGGTCCCCGCTGCCCTCGATGGGAACGTGGGCGGAGACGCCCGCCGAGGCCATGAGGTAGGTCCGCTCGAGGCCGGTGAGTTTTTCCCGCAGGCGCTCGGCCACGACCATCGCTCCCTCCGCCGGGGTGTGCGGGAGGAACACCACCCAGCTGCCGGGGTGGAAGGCGGAGACCAGGTCCGTCTCCCGGAGATGGCGGGCGAGCACGGTCTTCGCGCCGGCGAGCAGCGCCTGCACATCGGTGGTCTCCAGCTCGGGCATCCCGCTGGAGAACGCGTCGTACGCCACGACGATGAAGGCCACCGGGTAGCGGTAGCGACGGGAGCGCTTCACCTCGCGGGCGAGCAGCGAGCGGAAGGCCCCGAAGTCCGCCGCCTGGGTGGGCCCCACGCCCGGGTCGGGAAACGGGACCGGCTCGTCCTCGCCGTGCGGCTCGAGACCCTCGTCGCCTTCTGGCAGCTCGGGCACGCGCCGCACCAGTCGTGCCTTCCCGCGGAGCTCGGTGAGCGCGAGCACGTTGCGTACGCAGCTGAGGGTCGTCCCCTGCTTCAGGGGGCCCTGCAGGCAAGCCTCGGCGCCCGCGCGGAGCGCCCGCCCGTCGGGGTCTCCTTCCTCGGGCGCGTACACCAGGATGACCGGGAAGTCCGGGTCCCGGGCCTTGAGCGCCGCGCACACCGCCTCGGCGTCGAAGCGGTCGGACTCGGAAGCAATGAGGAGGTCGGCCCCGAAGCTCCTGACGGCCTCGAGGGTCTCGTCCTCGTCCCGCGCGGCGCGGACCTCGTACTTGCCCTCCAGGAAACCCCGGAGAGCGCCGGCCACGGCGGGGCTCGCATCGGCGACGACGATCCGGCTCATGGCGCTTCCGCCATCAGACCTCCATCACCTCTTTCTCTTTCTTGGCGACGATCTGGTCCACCTGCGAGACGCCGGCGTCGGTCTCCTTCTGGACCCGGTCGCCGGTGCGCTTGTTCTCGTCCTCGGTGATCTTCTTGTCCTTGAGCAGGGCCTTCAACTTCTCGTTGGCGTCGCGCCGCTCGTTCCGGATCGCGACCTTGTGCTCCTCGCCCTTGGTCTTGACCTGCTTGGCGATCTCCTTGCGCCGCTCCTCGGTGAGCGGGGGGATGGGGAGGCGGATGATCTCGCCGTCGTTCATCGGGGTTAGCCCCAGATTGGCCTCGCGGAGCGCCTTCTCCACGTCCTTGAGGAGCCCCTTCTCCCAGGGCTTCACGGTGATGAGCCGCGGCTCGGGGACGGCGAGGCTTGCCACGCCGCTGAGCGGGGTGGGCGTGCCGTAGTAGTTGACCCGTACTCCCTCCAGCAGGCTGAGCGAGGCCCGTCCGGTGCGGATCTTGGAGAGCTCCTTCTTGAGGTCCTCCAGCGCCCGGTCGATGCGCC
Organism: Myxococcaceae bacterium; assembly: GCA_035646995.1. GTDB lineage: Bacteria > Myxococcota > Myxococcia > Myxococcales > Myxococcaceae > RPRB01. Next base: position 1,625 of record DASROG010000323.1, on the reverse strand, counting down.
CCTTCAGGTCCTTCACCACGTCGTCCGTCACCGCCATGTCCTGCCCTCCTGCCGAGGCATCCTCACGCCCAGCTCGTCTCCGGTGCGCCCACCAGCGTGCCCAGATCACCGGAACCGGTGATGGCCCGGCGGATGTTCCCGTGCGCGTTGAGGTCGAAGACGACGATGGGCAGCTTGTTGTCCATGCACAGCGAGATGGCCGTGGAGTCCATCACGTGCAGGTTCTGCCGGAGCACGTCCATGTAGGTGAGCGTCCGGTAGCGGCGCGCGGCCGAGTTCTTCTTCGGGTCCGAGTCGTAGACCCCGTCCACCTTGGTGGCCTTGAAGATGACCTCGGCGCCGATCTCCATCGCCCGGAGGGACGCCGCGGTGTCGGTGGTGAAGAAGGGGTTTCCGGTGCCGGCGGCGAAGATCACCACCCGGCCTTTCTCCAGATGTCTCACCGCGCGACGACGGATGTAGGGCTCGGCGATCTGCTCCATCTTGATCGCCGACTGCACGCGGGTGAAGACGCCGGTCTTCTCCAGCGCGTCCTGGAGGGCCATGGCGTTGATCACCGTGGCCAGCATCCCCATGTAGTCGGCGTTGGCGCGGTCCATCCCGGCGGTGGAGGCCGAGACCCCGCGGAAGATGTTCCCTCCGCCGATCACCACCGCGATCTGCACCCCGGCCTTGACCACCTCGCCGATCTCTCGGGCGATGCGGTCCAGCGTGGGGGGATGGATGCCGTACTTCCCGTCCCCCATGAGGGCCTCGCCCGAGAGCTTGAGGAGGATGCGGCGGTACCGGAGGGAGCTGGGCGCGGTCACGTTCGAACGCTTCTACCCTGCGCCCGGCGGGGGCAGCAATGAAGCGTTGCCGACCCCCGCGGGTCGCGTGCGCCGCTCGACGGGGGGCCTACGGCCCAGCCGGGGCGCCGGCAGGCCCGGACTTGCCACCGGTCTGGCCGATGGTCTTGGCCACCTCGGCGGCGAGGTCCTCCTTCTTCTTCTCCAGGCCCTCGCCCACCTGGTAGCGCGTGAAGCGGCGGATGACGATGTTCTCTCGGATCTTCGCGGCGGCCTCCGTCACCACCTCGCCGACCTTCTTCTTGTCGTCCTTCACGAAGGGCTGGTCGACCAGGCAGACGGTCTCGAAGAACTTCTCCATCTTGCCGGTGAGGATCTTCTCGAGCATCGCCTCGGGCTTCTTCTGCTCGCGGAGCTTGACCCGCTCGATCTCCTTCTCCTTCTCCAGCACCTCGGCAGGGATCTCCTCGCGGCGGACGTACAGGGGGTTGAGCGCAGCGACGTGGAGCGCGATGTCCCGCACCAGGGCCTGGAAGTCCTCGTTCCGGGCCACGAAGTCGGTCTGGCAGTTCACCTCGACCAGCACGCCGACCTTCCCGTTGTGGACGTAGGCGCCCACCAGCCCCTCGGCGGCGGCCTTGCCGGCGAGCTTGGCCGCGCCGGTGATGCCCTTCTTCCGGAGCCACTCCTCGGCCTTGGCGAAGTCGCCGGCGTTCTCCGCCAGCGCCTTCTTGCAGTCCATCATCCCCGCCCCGGTCTTCTCCCGGAGCTCCTTCACCATCGCGGCTGACACCTCGGCCATCGCTCGTTCTCCAGCTGTGGGCCGGCCGGCCGTGG
>DASROG010000322.1:0-2575 GCA_035646995.1 Myxococcaceae bacterium | reverse complement strand
CACGCCACATGGCCTCGCGGGTGCTGGCCTTCCTCGCGTAGTTCCGCACCGGGAAGATCGTCCTCACCACCGACTACCCGGACTACTTCCCGGTGCGGAGCTACGCGAAGAAGGCCTCGACCCGCGAGGCGATGTGGCGGGCGTTCATGACCCGCGCCGCGCCCCAGAACATCGCCGTCCTCGAACGGCTTCTGGTCAAGCGCCAGGAGCTGGCCCGCATCCTCGGGTACGCGAGCTGGGCCGACTACATCACCGAGAACAAGATGATCCGCACCGGGAAGGCGGCCTCGGACTTCATCGAGCGGATCACGACGGCCTCCGGAGACCGCGCGGCGAAGGAGAAGCAGCTGCTCCTCGACCGGAAGCGGAAGGACATGCCGGGCGCCAAGGCGCTCGACCCGTGGGACATCGTCTATTACGGCGACCGGGTGAAGGCGGAGCGCTACCGCTTCGACGCGCAGCAGGCCCGGCCGTACTTCGAGGCAGGCCGCGTCTTCCAGGGCGTGCTCGACGTCTCGGGCAAGCTGTTCGACGTCTCCTACCGCCCGGTGGAGAACGCGGCGGTCTGGCACCCGGACGTGCGGACCTACGACGTCATCGCGGGGACTTCCTTTGGCGAACGGGCCGGGAAGTCCCTCGGCCGCGTCTACCTCGACCTGCACCCGCGCGAGGGGAAGTACAAGCACGCCGCCCAGTTCACGGTCATCTCCGGCCAGGCTGGGCACCGGCTGCCGGAGAGCGCGCTGCTCTGCAACTTCCCGAGGCCCGGCGGGCTGATGGAGTACGAGGACGCGAAGACGCTGTTCCACGAGTTCGGCCATCTGCTGCATCACGTGCTCGGCGGCAACACCCGCTGGGCCGCGAACTCCGGGGTGCGTACCGAGTGGGACTTCGTCGAGGCACCGTCCCAGATGCTCGAGGAGTGGATGCGCGACCCTGGCGTTCTCCAGAGCTTCGCGAAGCACGTGAAGACCGGTCAGCCCATCCCGGCGAAGATGGTCGAGCAGCTCCGGACAGCGGCGGAGTTCGGGAAGGGGCTCGAGGTGCGGAGGCAGATGTCCCTCGCCGCCACCAGCCTCCACCTGCACGATCGGGACGCGCAGGGCCTCGACTCCACCGCCGTGGTCGCCGAGTCGATGGAGAAGTACTGGACCTTTCCCTACGTGAAGGACACCTTCCCGCAGGCCTCGTTCGGACACCTGAACGGGTACAGCGCGATCTACTACACGTACATGTGGTCCCTGGTCATCGCCAAGGACCTGTTCACGCCCTTCGCGAGCAAGGGCGTGTTCGATCGCGAGACGGCGAACCGCTACCGCGACCGGGTCCTCGGGATGGGCGGCGGGAAGCCCGCGGCGGACCTGGTGAGCGACTTCCTCGGACGGCCGTACGACTTCAAGGCCTACGAGGCCTGGCTCGATCGAGGCGCGCTGCCAGGGGCTCCGAAGGGTCCGCCGCGCGCCGGTCCCTCCGCGGTGCGCTGAGCCTGGGCCGCCACCCGGCGACGATCCGGCGACCTCGGAGCAGTCGAGCTGAACGCGACCCGGTGCCGCTCATCGGGACCCGGTGATGCTCGGGGATCCCGAGGTCCGCCGGCGCCCGTCCGGGGCCGCGCGTTCACAGCGAACGAAGGAAGGTCAGCAGCTGCTCCTGTGACTCGGGCGGAAGCGCGTCGAACGCGGAGCGCGCGCGACTGGCCTCTCCCTGGTGCCGGGAGATCGCCTCCCGCAGGGTGAACGACAGCCCGTCGTGCATCAGCCGGCTGCGCGTCCGCAGTCCCCAGAGCGGGGCGGTGCGGATCCGGGGGCCGCTCTCCGCGAACGACGCCTGCATCCCGACGAACTGCGGGCCGTGGTGCTCCGGGACCGCGAGCACGATTCCATCGCCGGTGCCCACGTCGTGCATCAGGTAGTCGCTGTAGGGATGGATGGTCCGGCTTCCGAGCGCCTGCGGGACGCGGTAGGCACCGCCGAACAGCTGCGTGCCGGGCGGTGAGGTGGTGAGCATCGGCGCGTGACAGACCGCACAGCCGATGGACTCGAAGAGGGTCGAGCCGTTGCGCGCCTCCGGAGTGCCCGCCAGCCGCGCGTCCCGGGGCGGGGCCTTGGTGGCGCGGATGAAGCGGGCGAAGCGGTCCAGGTCCGTGGTCCCGGCGGCGTCCGGGCGGTCCTCGGGGTCGGGGACCGTGTCGCAGACCGAGGTCACGTCCGTGGGGCGGAGGCGGCTGGTGACGCCCATCTCGTTCAGGTACGCGTCGGCGGAGAACGAGAGCAGGCTCGCGTGCTCCGACTTCCATCCGAAGCGGCCGACGCGCACCGCGTCCGGTGCCTCGAGCACCGGGACCAGCATCACGGTGCCGCACACCCCGAGGTCGGGCTGGCCGCACTGCTAGCGGGCGATGGACTGGAGGAGCTCGTCCGGCACCGCCTCGACGTAGCCGTCGCCCAGCAGGCTGATCGAAAGCCGGAAGGCGCGAACGTTCATCCCGTCGGGCAAGTGCTCCTGGGCGTCGTACTCCGGGAACTCCGCGCCGGGGCAGATCGCCTTGTCGTTGATCAGCGTGCGGCCCGTGACC
>DASROG010000321.1:0-3494 GCA_035646995.1 Myxococcaceae bacterium | reverse complement strand
CCTCGAGCTCGGTGGCCGCGGGGCTCGTCTGCCAGCTCATGCCCTGGACGCCGAGGCCGGCGGCGACCAGGTCGGCCAGGACCGAGGGCAGCGCGGAGTTCGATGGGAAGTAGGCAAAGAACCCGGGGTGGTTCCAGTGGGTGATGCCCGGAAGGACGGCGGCGTCGAGCTGGGGGAGGAGGCCCTCCAGGGGAACGCCATGCTCGGGTGGAGCGGAAGCGAAGTGGCGGCGGACGTCGCCCGGCTGCGCCGGGCTCATGACGGGCAGGTCGGGCAGGCGCTCCCGGTAGGCGGCCACCCACTCGATCAGCTGGTGTCCAAGTGCGCGGAACTCGTCGGGTGTCATCGGGGGAAGGACGGTACACCTTGCCGTGCGGCGCCGAGAGGTCGATGTTCGCGAGCGGAAGACATGAGCCGGCTCGAACAGGATGAGGTGGGCAGCTGCAGCTTCGTGGACGTCCTCGAGGAGGCGGTGCTGGTCAGGCGCCCGGTGGCGATCGAGCTGCGCGACGGCACGACGTTCATCGACCAGGTCACGGACGTCACCACCGAGTCGGGGCAGGACTTCGCGGTGTTCCGGAGCCACGCCCGGGTGCCGGTCAAGGACATCGCCGCGGCCACCCGCGCCGAGCCCCCCCGCCGGCCGAGTCCGCCCGACTCTCTCTGACAGTGAGGGCTCTGCCCCCCAGCCCCGAGGGATCCGGGGGTCCGCCGTTGCAGGCCGAGGGGCGCGTCTGCTAGCCCGTCGGGCACCGATGGCGCGCTTCGAGGTCTTCATTCCCGCCGCGGAGCCCGGCAGCTTCGACGTCACGCTCCGCGTGGACGCAGCGAACTGGATGCAGGCCCTGAAGACGGGCTTTCACCGTCTCGGCGAGCAGGGGCTCGTCCCGCACAACGTGATGGTGGACGTGCAGGACGACGGCTCGGTCCACGTCACCGACGCGAGCAGCACGCGGGTGTTCCGCATCCGGGAGATGTCCGAGGCGGAGGTCTCCTCGGCGAAGGTGAAGCCCCGGCCGACGCCGATCGGCACGCCGGTGCCTCTGGAGGAGCCGGTGGTCCCCCCGGCGACCCCGGCGATGGTGGACCCGGTGAGCCAGACGCTGGGCCCGGAGCCGCCGCTGGTGGGCGTGGCGCGGCAGGTGAGGGACCCACACCGTACGAGCGGGATGGACGTGCCGCCGGGAGGGCTGGAGCCGACGGTGATGCGCCCTGCGGACCGGCCGACGTCGCCGATGGCCCCGCGACCGACGCCCATGAGCACGCCGCGGGTCATCCTCCCCCCGACCGACGAGCTGGTGGGCACGCCGAAGCCGCCCCAGGGGCCCATCGGGCGGAGGAAGCCGGCCCGCTCTCCGGCGGCGCAGATGGAGGACGTCCTCGCCGAGGTCTTCGAGCGGGTGCAGGGGGTCTACCAGCGGCGCGAGGCGGCGGACGGCCTCGGCTACCTGCTGGATCTGGCGATGGACAAGATCCCGGTCGAGGCAGGGAGCGTGTTCTCCAGCGAGCTGGTCTCGGGAGATCTCCGGTTCGTGGTGGTGCGGGGGCCGAAGGCGCAGGAGATCCTCAACGCGAAGATCGTCATCCCCGCTGGGACGGGCATCGTGGGGTTCTGCGCGGTGGAGGGCGTGTCACTGGCGCTGTCCGACGTGCAGAAGGACCCGCGCTACTACCGCGGGGTGTCGGACCGCGTGCACTACGAGACCCGGAGCATCCTCTGCTCTCCGATCATCGCCCACGGCCGGACGTTCGGCTGCATGGAGCTGGTGAACCGCCGCGAGTTCCCGGTGTTCAACGAGTACGAGGTGGGGATACTCTCGTACATCGCGCACCAGGGCGCGCTGTTCCTCGACACGCTCGGGTGACCGTGTGGGATGTCCCCGCCCAAGCCGTGGGGCTACCGAGCGGCGGCGTCCTCCCGGCGATCCTCGCGCTTCATCACCTCGTCGAGGAGGACGGTGGCGTAGGAGCCCGCGGGAAGCGTGAACGAGAGCTCGACGGTCGATCCGTCGGCCGACCAGCGCGCGTCGGCTACCGGGACCGCGAACGGACGCCGGGTCCCCTCGGCGATGCCGCCGAGGCGACGGAAGCTGTCCAGCGTCAGGCCCTCGGCGGCGAGCACGGCCTGCTCGGCAACCTCGCTCTCCCCTTCTGGCCGCTGCATCTTCCAGCCGAAGATGGGGCCGGTGGCGACGATCTCCCCGCGCTCCACGCGGCCCTGATCGACCTCCGGCTCGCGGCAGACGAAGAGGCCGCCCGAGTCGGTCTTCCGCATCAGATCGCCCGGGAGCGCGCGGCGGAGGGCGCCGTCGCGCAACCGGGCCTCGAGGATCCGGTTGAAGAGCAGCGCCTGGTAGGCGGAGACGTAGAGCTTCCGCTCGAAGGCGTTCGGCCGGGCGGGGAGCCGCTCGCCGTGGACCAGCGCCCGACCGCGGAAGGCGGTGTCTCCCCGCCCGAAGCGCTGCTCGCCGAAGGCGTTGGGGAGACCCTCGGCCACGAGGCGCTCCATGACCGGTCCCGCGGCGTCCGGTCGCTCGGCCTCGCGGATGCGGATCCGGAAGCGGTTCCCCCGGAGGTGGCCGACCCGGAGCTTGTTCCCGTGCCGGGCGTGCGACAGGAGGCGCAGCTCGGGGGTCGAGGCCAGGTCGCCGAGGGCCGGCTCCGTCCGGGCGGGAACGGAGAGCCACTGGCGGGTGCGGGCGACCCGGTCCTTGAGGCCGGCCCAGGAGACCTCCCCGAGGCGCAGCCCGAGGGTGGAGGCGACGCGGAACGCGGCCTCGGGCGTGTCGAGGCCGACCTTCTCGATCCACAAGAAGAGGTGCTCGCCCTCGCCGGACGGGGCGTATGCGGGAATCTCCTCGACCTCGAAATCGTCGGGGCTCGACCGGAGGATGCCGCCGGTCCCTGGCAGCGCCCTGGTGAGCCGGAGCGCGTCCGCAGTCAATCGAGCGTGGCGAGGAGGTCCTTGACCCGTCGCGCGAGGTCCTCGTCCGCGCGCGACTCCAGCAGCTCGCCGGCCTGGAAGAGCAGGAAGAACATCACGTCGGAGAGAGACTGCCGGAGCGAGGCGACGGGCTCGCTGCCGAGGGTCGGCCGGGCACGGGCGTAGGCGTCGAGGACCTTCCGGGCGTCGAAGCGACCGTCCGGACCGAGCTCGAGCCCCACCAGCACCGGGGACTCGGAGAGGGTGCGGCTGGCGAGCGCGGCGTTGGCGGCCCCCAGGAACTCGCGGGCCATCCCCTTGGAGACGACCTCCCGGGCGATCTCGGCGAAGATCTCCTCGAAGGTGGCGACCACGCGAACGGCGGGCTCGGACTCTGCGCCCCGACCGCTGGCGCGGCCGCGGGCGGGCGCGGCGACCTCGCCGTGCTTCAGCTCGGACACCGAGGCGTAACCGCCCTCGAGGAGGCGGAAGAGGATCTTGGTGGCGTCGAACTCGCTGAGCTTGGCGGCCTGGGCGAGCTCGAGCACCGTGCGCTGGCCGTTGGCAAGGC
>DASROG010000320.1:0-13477 GCA_035646995.1 Myxococcaceae bacterium | reverse complement strand
CATCACGTCCACCATGGGGGTGACGTTGATCTCGCTCATCGTGGTGCGCCCGGGGGCGCCTTTCCCGGCGGACATCGCCATGGTGTCGGTCTCTCTTCTCCCGCTACTTGAAGAAGTGCCGCTTGATGATGTTCAGGAAGTCCGAGGAGAAGTTGGCCATCTCGGTGTCGAACACCTTGATGCGGCTGACGAACGAATTGTACGCCACCACCGCGGGGATGGCGGCGAAGAGGCCGGCCGCGGTGGCGAACAGCGCGTTGCCGATGGGCGCGGCCACGGTGGACAGGGTGGCGTTGCCCTTCTCGGCGATCTCGTTGAACGCCGAGAGGATGCCCATCACCGTTCCGAAGAGGCCCACGAAGGGCGCCGTGGCGCCCACCGTTCCGAGGAAGCTGACCCGCGACTCGAGCTCGGTGATCTGGGAAGTGCTCGCCCGGTTGAGGGCGCGCTCCACGTTCTCGATGCCGCCGAGCCGCTCGCTCATCGCGTTCTCGTGGCCGTCCTTGCTCTGGGCCAGCTTGGAGAGCTCCTCGTACCCGGCGCAGAAAACCCGGGAGATGGGCGAGCTGGGGAGGTTGCGGGCCGACTGGTAGATGGCATCCAGGCGGGAGCCCTTCCAGAAGGTGTCGAGGAAGGTGATCGACTGGTCGCGGGCGCGGTTCAGCTGCACGGCCTTGACCGCGATCAGCGCCCAGGACACCACCGAGACGGCCACCAGGAGCGCCAGCACCGCCAGCTCCACCGGCGAGCTCTGTCGAACGATGGAGAGATAGTCGATCGCCCCAAGGGCGACGGGGAGGGTGTGCATAAGGGGGTCGCCTGGAAGCGGTACCAGGCGGGTCCGACTGCCGTCAACGCTCGGAGCCCCGGGCACAATCCCGGGCCATCCTCCGGGGTGAATACCTACGCCCTGGGCGGCGTCCTGGACCAGGCCGGAGAAGGGGCGAAGGGTTGCTCGTTCTTCACGGGAGGACGTCCGACATGCGCATCCGTGGGCTCACCCTGGGGCTGGCTCTGCTGAGCGGGCTGTCGGCGTGTGTCTCTCACCCCGGTGGGGCCATGACCGTCGGCTGGACCTTCGCCGGCGGGAGCTGCAGCGGGGCCGCGGTGGAGCAGGTCCGGATCGCCATCGCCGGCGAGCCCCTGCAGCAGGACACCTTCGACTGCCGGAGCGGCATCGTCACCTTCACCGACTTCTACCCGGGCACCTACAACGTGACCGTCCAGGGGCTGGACTCCGCCCAGGCCGTCACCTGGACCGGCACCCAGTCGGTGCGCCTCGACCGGGACGTGAGCGTCACCGTGGATCTCCAGCCGGTGTCCCAGCAGAACGCGGTGTACTACTTCAGCTGGACGTTCGACTCCGCGACCGGCGACCCCGATCAGATTCCACGCTGCGGGCCCGGCCAGCGGCTGGACAAGGTGGCGATCTTCATCGACCTCCAGGATTTCGGCAGCTACGACTGCGAGCAGGGCCTGAACGGAAACCTGGTCATCACGCCCTACGTCACGCCCGGACCGCACCAGGTGGACCTGCTCGCGTTCGACAGCCGGGAGAACACCACCTCCTTCGCCGAGACCGGCCCGCTCACCATCAACTTCGTCACCGGGCAGGGGGGGAGCCAGACCGTGCCGTTGCACTGGAACGTGGGCGGCGTCCAGGTCGGCTGGGCGCCGTACGCCAACCAGAGCGACTACAACGGAGACATTCGCCAGTCCTGCGCCGCAGCCGGCATCACCGACCTGGCGCTCGGCTTCCACTCGATGCAGGGCGACCAGAACTTCTCCCTCGGCTCCGCCTGCAACGCGAGCGTGGTCCTGGACAACGTCTACGCGGGCAACCTCACCCCCTACATCGACGCCTGCGGCCCGGGCGGGACGCCCGGTCTCTGCGGGCTGCAGGGCGGCGGGACGGCCATCTACCGGGAAGACCCGAGCCTGGTGAACCCGCCGACCATCACCGTCCAGCCCGGCGCGTTCTTCCAGGCGGTCAATCCGACCCCGTTCCAGGTCTTCATCCCGCTCTTCCCCATCCCGTGATGAGGCGCCGGCGCTCCCGGCGCTGGCACGCTTCGTGGTAGGCCCCTCCGACACATGGGGCTCACGGATCCGCGGCCGATCGGCGTCTTCGATTCCGGGGTGGGAGGACTCACGGTCCTCCGCGCGCTCCGCTCGCGATTTCCGGACGAGTCGATGGTGTACCTCGGCGACACCGCCCGGGTGCCGTACGGCACCAAGTCCGCCGAGGTGGTGACCCGGTACTCGCTGCGGAACGCCGCCTTCCTCACCGCCCAGGACGTGAAGCTGCTGGTGGTGGCCTGCAACACCGCCTCGTCGGTCGCGTTGCCGGCCCTGCGGGCGTCGCTGGGCATCCCGGTGGTGGGAGTCATCGAGCCGGGCGCGCGCGCCGCGGCCCGGGTGAGCCCTGCGGGCAACGTGGGCGTGGTGGGCACTCCGGGGACCATTGCCTCCGGCGCCTACCAGCGCGCGCTCGCCGCCGAGCGCCCGGGCATCCGCATCCAGGTGCAGGCCTGTCCGCTCTTCGTGCCCCTCGCCGAGGAGGGCTGGGTGCAGGGCGACGTGCCGCGGCTGGTCGCCCGCGCCTACCTCGCACCGATGCGGCAGGCCGGCATCGACACGCTCGTCCTCGGCTGCACCCATTACCCGCTGCTCCGGGGCGTGCTCGCCGAGGAGCTGGGCCCGGGGGTGACGCTGGTGGACTCGGCGGACGCCACCGCCGACGAGGTGGAGCTGCTGCTGGGACGGGGCGTCGCCGGACGGGCTCCGCGGGGACCGGGTGCGCTTCGGGTCTACGTCACCGACACCCCGGACCGGATCCCCGAGCTCAGCGCGCGGTTCCTCGGCGAGCGCGTGGAGCGCGCCGAGCACGTGGACATCCAGGCCGGGTAGTCAGCGGGTCACGGGTGTGTCGGCCGCAGCGGACGGCTGCAGCGGCAGGCTCTCGGCCACCACCTGCTCGGCGGCGGCGGTGCCCAGGTCGTCCCGGCGGGGGAGGGCTCCGGTGCAGGCCGTGATGCACCACTCGAGGATGGGGAAGAAGCGCGCCCAGTTCAGCGGCCAGTTCAGCCACCCGGTGGTGATGCAGTAGTGCGAGGTGAAGGGCCGGGTGTGGTGCAGCTGGTGGTGCGCCGGCGGCAGGATGATGTGCCAGCGCTGGAGGAAGGCGATCAGCGGCGGGGGAGCCGGCAGGTGCGCCCACTGGTGGAACTGGTTGGTGAGCAGCACCCAGAACACCAGCGCTCCGAGGAAGGAGGAGAGGAACAGGCTGCCGCTCCCGTCAGGTTCCGGTGAGAGCCAGAGCGCCACCCCGAGCACGGGGAGGCTGATGAGGCAGTTGTTGCCGTTGGTCTCCACGAAGTCGTGCCGGGTGATGGCCAGCGGGTCGCGGTGATGCTCCCGGAACGGTCCGAGCACTGCCGGGCCGAGGACCGGTAGGTCCGGCGACCCCCAGGTGTCCGCCGCCCAGTGAACGAGCCCCGACACCAGGTCCGCCGCCAGGTAGCCGAGGAGCGCCGCGGTGAGGACCACCCAGGGGCGCTGGGGGACCAGCGGCGCGAGCTCCAGGGCGAGCCACCCGGCCAGGGCCACGTAGGAGAGGAGGCTCGTCCAGTCGAGCGCGCGGATCGCCTTGCTGGGTTGCTTCTTGCCTTGCGACATCAGGACTCCTCTCACCGTCAGGAGCGCCGCCCGATGTCGTACAGCTTACAGGACGGCCCCGCCCCCGGTCTGCTGACCTACGGTCGGGGCGGGCCCGCGGATTCGCTGGCCGTGTGTGTACAGGTTGAAGCTTCCACCCCGGACGAATGTGGCCAGGGCGACCCCCGCTCGCTCCGCGAGGTCCACTGCCAGACTGCTGGCCGCTCCCACCGACGCCAGCACCGGGATGTGGGCCATCGCCGCCTTCTGGACCATCTCGAAGCTGCTGCGGCCGCTCACCACCAGCAGCGCCGGGGGGGCCCGCTCGCCGGAGCCCGACAGGGACCGATGGCCCCGGCCAGCACCAGCGCGCCGATCGCCTTGTCCACGGCGTTGTGGCGCCCCACGTCCTCGTGGACCGAGAGCACGGTTCCGTCGGCGGCGAGGACCATTGCCGCGTGGGTGCCGCCGGTGCGGTCGAACGCTTTCTGCGCGGCGCGGAGCCGGTCCGGCGCCGAGGCGACCAGTGCCTCGTCCACCGGGGGAGCGTCGCCCAGGGGCTCGATGCGGGCGAGGAGGTCGTCGATCTGCTCGCGTCCACACACCCCGCACGCTGCAGAGGTGAGAGTCCCCCGCCGGCTCGCGGTCACCCGCTCCCACTGCAGCTGCACCCCCGGCGCGGGCAGCACGTCGAGTGCGTTCCCGTAACCCTCCTGGTCGGTGCGACCGCAATGGCTCAGCGTGCCCAGGTCGTCGACCGAGCGGATGATGCCCTCGGCGAGGAGGAATCCCGCGGCGAGCGCGTGGTCGGCGCCCGGGGTGCGCATGGTGATGGCGAGGGTGTCGCCGGCCAGACGGATCTCCAGCGGCTCCTCGACGGCGACCACGTCGGCACGGGCGGGTGCTGCCGACCCTGGCGTCACGCGGCGATACGCTCGCTCGACGATTCCCCGGTTCCGCACGTCGGGCACGCTACCCCCGGACCCTTGGCGGCGCGAGAGACGGGAGGGTGCAGCCCGTCGCGGAGCCACTCGAAGGCCAGCGCGGCGCCGAGCCAGTAGGGGGCGTAGTCGAGCCGGACCAGACCGTGGAGGTGCATTCCCTTCTGGTACCGCCAAGGACAGTCGCCGAGCACGCGCCGCAGCGCGGCGCCGGAGGCGTACTCGGTGGCGTAGATGACCCCCAGGGACGCGAGCGCCCGGGTCAGTCGAGACCGTCCGGCGAGTCTCCGGTGCAACTCTTCCAGGGTGAGCCCCGCTACGCCGTAGATGGGATGCATCCAGAGGTAGGTCCGGGCGGCGAGCTTCTTGTCCCGTGACAACGCGGCCTTGGTCCCGGTGAAGAGCACCTCGAGCACCCAGCCAGCGCACCCGTAGAGGGTGAACTTCCGAGCCAGCTGACTGTCCGCCGCCATCTTCCTCCTCCTTCCTTGCAAGTTGTGGACGAGGTTCGTCGGCGGCAATTCACGAGGTGCGGCAACGGCTGGAACGGAGGCGTGTCCCACTGGCATGCTCCCGCCCATGTACCCCCATGTGTTCACGAGCCTGCTGATGGTGACGCTGGCCACTCCCGCGCTGGCCCATGACGACAAGGCCGCGTGTGACGACGATCACGCGCGGGCCGCTGCCCAGACCGCCGGGGCGCTGAAGCCGGGGGCCGTGCTGGTCCGGGGTGACCCGCTGCCGAAGAACCAGGCCCCGCTGCCCCTGACCGCCGTGCTGAACAAGCCGGAGGATGGGAAGAAGGTGCTGGTCGAGGGCGTGGTCCGCCGCGCGTGCAGCCAGATGGGATGCTGGATGGAGCTCGCCCCCGCCGAGGGTGGGCCCGGGGTGCGCGTGACGTTCAAGGACTACGGCTTCTTCGTCCCCACCGATTCTGGCGGCGCGAAGGCGCGGGTGCAGGGCACGGTGAAGGTCACGCAGCTGTCGGCGGCTCAGGCCGAGCACCTGCGTGCCGAGGGCGGATCCATGCCGGCCGGCGCGCAGCGCGAGGTGCGGCTGGTGGCCACCGGCGTCGAGCTGCGGAGGTAGTCGCTGGAGGTCCGATCCGGAGAGCCCGCTGACGCCGCGATGCTGGCCTCGCTGGGGGGCCGGCTCTTCCAGCAGGCCTTCGCCGCCGAGAACACACCCGAGGACATGCGGGCGTACCTCGCGGAGCACTTCACCGAGACCGCGCTCCAGCGCGTGCTCCGCGACCCGGGATTCCACAGCCTGGTGCTCGAGGACGGAGGCACGCCGGTGGGCTGGGCCCTGCTGGCCCCTGGCCGGTCCGCGCCGCGTTCTGCGGGCTCGGGAGCGAGCACCGCCGCCGGTGGCGAGGTGGAGATCCGCCGGTTCTACGTGGACGGCCGGCTCCATGGAAGCGACGCGTCGCCGACCCTCCTCGCCTCGACGCTGGACCGGGCGCGCGCGCTCGGCGCGGGGGCGGTGTGGCTCGCGGTCTGGGAGCACAACCGGCGCGCGCAGGCCTTCTACCGGAAGCACGGTTTTCGCCGCGTGGGGGCCCAGTCCTTCCGCCTCGGCACGGACGTGCAGACCGACGACGTGCTGCTCCGCCCTGTGTCCTTCGGGGTGAGCCTCGCCATCGTGGCCGGCGGCGGGGCGACGCGACTCGGGGGCATCTGCAAGCCGCTGCTCCGGGTCCAGGGCCGCACGGTGCTGGAGCGTCTCCTGGCGCTGCGGACGCTCGCCGACGAGGTGCTCCTCGTCTCCGCGGACGGGCGGATCCCGGACACCGGGCTGCGCCGCGTCGAGGACGTGCTCTCCGGGCGCGGCGCGCCTGGCGGGGTGCATGCGGCGATGGTGCAGGCGCGCGCGCCGTGGGTGCTCGCCGTCGCGGGTGACATGCCCTTCCTGGACGGGCGCGCGCTGCTCCCGCTCCTCGAGGCGCGCGGCGAGGACGTCGACGCCGTGGCCTACATCGTCGCCGGCCGGCTGGAGCCGCTCGCGGCGGTGTACCGCCGTGCCCTCGCTCCTCGATGGACCGAGGTGCTCTCGCGTGGCGGCGCCTCGTTCCGGGCGCTCTGGGACGGCATCCGCGGGGTGAGGCTCTCCGAGTCGGTGCTCCGGGAGGTGACCGGGGATGCCCGGGCGGTGCTGAGCCTCAACCGCCCCGAGGACGTCGCGACGTGGGTGGACGCCCCACCGGACCCACGGTCGTGACTGCCGGGCGTTTCCTTGCGCCGTGCGAGCAGCCACTGCTACCGTCGAATTTCCCTCTGGCGATGGCGAAACCTTTCGATCGGGCCGTCAACGGCTTCAACCACAACATCTCGCACGCCGGCCGGGTGTTCCACGTGCAGACCGAGGACTCGGGGGTGAACAACCCCAACATCACCACCCACCTCTTCGTGGGGGGAAACATCCTCGCCAGCAAGAAGACGTCCTACGCCGAGCTGCTCAAGGCCGAGAACCTCCAGGAGCTGGTGCGCCAGCTGATGGAGGACCAGCACAAGCAGATGCTCCGCAACGTGGTGAGCGGGGTCTACGACACCCTCGACTCCGCGGCCCGCGCGTACCAGCCGGGACAGCTCGCCCCGGCCACGCCCGGGAAGAGCGGCTCCAAGCTCGCGCCGCCGCGCGCCCCGCTGCCGCCCGAGGTCGAGGCCGCGCGAGCCATGAGCACGCCGCCGCAACTCAACGAGATGGGCGCGCAGACGATCTTCGGCGAGGACCTCATCAGCGAGAAGAGCCTGGACGAGGTCATCCTCAGCTACCTCGCCGGCGAGCACGAGCGCTGACCGGGTCCGCCTCTGCGCAGGCTCAGCGACCGGCATCGGCGTCCCAGCGGCAGAAGGTGAGCCGCTTCGCCACCGCCTCCAGCGGGAGCGCCACCTCCAGCGAGAGGGCGTTCCCGTGCGCCGGCGAGACGCGGGCGAAGCCGAGCAGCTCCGCGGCGTCGTCGTCACCCTGCGCGCGAGCTTGCGCCCGGGCCAGCGCCAGCGCGCCGCCGAGCGTCTTGCCCAGGTCCTCGAGCTTCCGCGCGTCCTCCCCCGACACGTCCGCGACCAGCGCGACGTCCCGCCGCGCGTCGAGGTGCACCTCCACCCGCGACGCCGCCTCCACCAGTGCCGCCGCCCATGGCTCGGAGCCCCCGAGGGTCCGCGCCAGATCCGCCCCCGACACCACGCCGTACAGCTCGCCGTAGCTCTGCTCGGGAGAGAGCAGGGGCCGGGGCTCGGGCCCGCGCCCCTCCACGGCGTCGACGATCCGTCGCCCGTCCTCCGCCGAGTCTCCCAGATGCAGCAGGGAGTCCCCCCACCGGGTGGCGACGAGCGTGCCGCCACCTTCGGCGCGCGGGTCGACCGCGGTGATCTGCCCGTGCTCTCCGTAGGGAGCGCCGGTCGCGCTGCCGAGGAGCCCCTCCCAGTTGGCGCGGCGGAAATCGCCCGAGACCACGATGCCGTGCTCGGTGATGCCCACCCGGTCGACGTCCCGGAGGGGGTCGATCCCCATCCGCTGCAGCGCCTCGAGCGCGTTTCCCCGGCCCTCACGCCCGGCCAGGCACTGGAGCAGGAGCTCGCCGAGGGGAGAGTTCCGGAGCGCGTTGACCTCCAGCACCACTCCGGACCCGCCCCCGCCGGCGGACAGTGCGGCGAGCATCGGGTCGCGGACCTCGTTGCGATGCACGCCGGCGTCGGACACCGGCGGACGGAGCCGGGCGAGCATTCGCCTTCGCTCCTCGGGCCGGAGCTGGCGCGGCATCTCCACCTCGGGGCGAGCGAGCGGGGCGTGGGCCTCGGGGATGCGCACCAGCCACGCCGCCGCGATGACCAGCAGCGCCGCCGCCAGCAGCCACAGCCAGCGGCGGTCCATCAGAAGTCCCTCCGGTCGAAGCGCCACACCGCGACCGCGAGCAGCGCCCCGGCGAAGGCCACCGTGCCCGCGAGCAGCCGGACCAGCCCGCCCGGAGCGAGCGGGGCGCTCGCGGCCAGGGCCCCGGCAGCGTCGGCCAGCTTCCCCAGGGGCGGAACCACCGCGGTGACCCCGGCGAAGAGCGCGCGGCCGGGTCCCCGACCCATGAGGTCAAGCAGCGCCGTCCGGTGCGTGGCGAGGAGCCCGAGGGCGATGAGCGAGGCGCCCGCAGCCGCGGACAGCGCGGCGCTCCGGACCCAGACCGTCACCGCCAGCATCCCCGCATAGACGCCGCCGAAGGCGAGCGCGGAGAGCACCGCCGAGACAACCGGCCAGCCGGTCCAGACCCCGGTCTTCGCACCGAGGACCAGGACCAGCCCCGCGGAGGCGTACACCGCGCCGGTCATCGCCAGTGCCAGCACGCCGAGGAAGGTGCCGGCGAGCAGCTCCCAGCGGCGCACCGGGAGCGACAGCAGATGCTCGATCCGACCCGGCGAGAGCAGCGCCGGCGCGAAGTCCGCGCAGGAGAGCACCCCGAAGCCGAGCCCTCCCCAGAAGACGATCTGGCTGGCGGCCAGGAAGACCGGCCGGAGCGCCACGTCCGCCGCCTGGATGCTGTGGTCCAGCGGCCTGCCGAACAGACGGCTCGCCGCGAGCGCGCCGTCCACCACCTCGAGTCGCAAGCTGGTCACCAGGACGAGCAGGAGCCCGGTCAGCGCCAACCCGAGCGCGAGGAACCACCGCCGCGCCGCCGCCTCGCGCAACAGATCCAGGGCCACCGCGATCGGCGTCATGCTGCCCCCGCGGCGAGGGCCTCGGTGAGCACGTCCTCGAGGTCGCGAGAGGCCCGCTCCAGCTCGACCAGGAGGGCACCGGAGCCCCGGGCGCCGTCGAGCGCCCGGTTCAGCGCGGTGGCGTCGGCGGCGGCGATCTCCCACGCGCCGCCCTCCACCGGCTCGAACCCCAGGGCCACCAGCGCCTCGGCAGCCAAGCCGGGCGCGAACCTGGCCCGCCACCGCTGCTGCACGGAGGTGAGCGCCTCCAGCGGTCCCGAGCGCACGAGACGTCCGTGGGAGAGGATGCCGATCCGGGTGCAGATGCGTTCGGTCTCGGAGAGCAGGTGGGAGTTGATGAACAGCGTCGCGCCCCTCGCCAGCTCGGCCGCGAGCAGCTGGCGGATCTCCACCCGTCCGAGCGGGTCCACCCCGTCGGTGGGCTCGTCCAGGACCAGCAGCTCCGGCGCACCGACCAGCGCGGCCGCCAGCCCGAGCCGCTGGCGCATCCCCTTGCTGAACCCGCGGATTCTCCGGTCACCGGCCTCGGCGAGCCCCAGCCGCTGGAGGAGCCCGTCCAGGCCGGCGCGCCCGGGGTGGAGCCCCTTCAGCCGCGCGACGCTCGCCAGGAATGCCCGTGGAGTCCACGCTCCGGGCAGCGCCAGCCGCTCCGGCAAGTACCCGACCCGCGCCCGCGAGCGCGGATCCTCCGGCTTCCTGCCGAGGAGCTCCACGGTCCCCGAGTCGGGATGGGCGATGCCGAGCAGACACTTGATGAACGTCGTCTTCCCGGCGCCGTTGGGGCCGATGAGCCCGAAGGCCTCGCCACGGGGCACCTCCAGGTCGACGCCGTCGAGCGCGACCGATTCGATGCGCCCGAGCCGGGTGCGGAAGCGCTTGTGGAGGGAGGTGACGGCGAACGCGGCCGGCATCGCTCCCCGAGCCTCCCATCTCGGCCACGCCCCGGTCACCACCACCCGGTGCCCCGGGGCCGGTGCAGCAGGACGAGGAGCACCGCCCCGGCCTGAGCCGCCACCACCGCAGGCCGCAGCTCGCCCATGGCCCAGACCACCGCGTCGTCGAGCACCATCGCCGCGGGGAGCGCCCAGAAGGCCCAGGGCCGCATCCGCCACAGCCCCCAGAGCGCGAGGCCGAGGTCCCGGTGGTGACCACGAGGTACGGGACGTACCCCGATCCGAACGCCCGGGCCTGCCCTCCGGTGGCCGCATGGGCCCAGGTCAGGACCAGCAGGAGCCCACCGGCCAGGCAGACGCCCGTGACCGGCCAGGGGCGCCCGCGGGCCCGCGCAGCAGCGAACGGACGCTCGTCCTCGGGCGGACCGGCCATGGTCTCTGTTAATCCTCGCAGAAGGTCACGTTCCGGAGGGATCCGTCCGCATGCACCTCGTCGCTGCCGTGCTCGCCCTCACCGCCCTCACCTCGGGAGGCACGCCCATGTCGGTTCACGATTTCAAGGTGAAGACCATCGACGGCAAGGAGGCCTCCCTGGCCGACTACAAGGGGAAGGCCCTGCTGATCGTCAACACCGCGTCGGAGTGCGGCTACACGCCGCAGTACGCGGGGCTCGAGGCGCTGTACGAGAAGTACAAGGCCCGCGGCTTCACTGTCCTCGGCTTTCCCTCCAACGACTTCGGCGGGCAGGAGCCAGGCACCAACGCGGAGATCAAGAAGTTCTGCGAGCTCCGCTACAAGACCACCTTCCCGCTCTTCTCCAAGATCCCGGTGAAGGGCCCTGGCGCGGACCCGCTCTACCAGTACCTGACCGGGCTGCCGGGGAAGCAGGGCGGGGCGATCACCTGGAACTTCAACAAGTTCCTGGTCGCGCCGGACGGGAAGGTCATCGAGCACTTCGACAGCCGGGTCGAGCCGATGTCGCCGGAGCTCACCAGCAAGGTCGAGCAGGTGCTGCCGAAGAGCTGAGCGCGGACGCCGGGGCCGGCGGTCCAGGCGATCGACCGGCGACCCTGCCGCCGCCTATCGGCGGCGCGTCCCGGCGTCCGGGGACTGGCTGGTCAGCGTCCGCGCCGCCTCGGTGCGCTCGACGGCCGCGTCGCGGGCGAGGATGCGGTCGATGCGCTTCAGCAGCGCCTTGCCCTTGCTCGTCTTGAGCGCGGTGCGCAGGTCGGCCACCAGCTGGCGGTGGCGTTCCCGGAGGTGGGTCAGCGCCGAATCCTTGTCGGCCACCTGCTCGGCGAGGCGGGCGTTGGCGGAGTGGAGCTCGTCGGTCTTTTCCGACGCGGTGATGGCCTGCCGGCGGGCGTCCTTCTGGTCGGACTCGAGCTTGCTGGCCCGTGAGCCGTACTCGTCCGCCATCCGCATGGCCTGGTAGGCGCGCGCGGCCTGGTCGTCGATGAGCTTCTTGGCGTACAGCGAGACCACGGCCAGCACCACCACCGCCAGCCCGGCGACCATCCAGGGCAGGATCAGCGGTGAGCGCTGCTTCGGGAGCGGGGCCGGCGTCTGCTCGGCCTCGAGCCCGGGCTCAGGAAACTGGAACTCGTCGCTCATCGAGGGACTCTTGACCCCGAGTCTGGCACGGAAGTCGGCCTCCCGTGGCCGAGCGAGCGCCGTTCTGCAACAATCCAGTCGCACCGACTCCCGATGATCCAGATGTTCCACGTCACCAAGGCGTACCCGGGCGACCCGCCGGCGCTGGTCGACGTGAACCTGACGGTGGAGAAAGGTGAGTTCGTGTTCCTCACCGGCCCCTCGGGTGCGGGAAAGACGACGCTTCTCCGACTCGTCTTCTGCGCCGAGCCGGCCACCCGCGGGCAGATCCTGGTGGGCGGGCGGAACGTGGCCCGCATTCGCCAGTCGAGCATCCCCTTCCTCCGGAGGAACATCGGGGTGGTGTTCCAGGACTTCAAGCTCCTCCCGCACCGGACGGTCCTGGACAACGTGGCGCTCGCGCTCGACGTGCTGGGCGTGCCGCGCACCGAGGCCCGCCAGCGCGCGAACCGGATGCTGAAGCTGGTGGGGCTGCAGCACAAGACCGAGAGCCTTCCCCTGAAGCTCAGCGGTGGCGAGCAGCAGCGGGTGGTCATCGCCCGCGCGCTGGTCAACGAGCCGGCGTTGCTGCTGGCGGACGAGCCCACCGGCAACCTCGACCCCGACCTCAGCCAGGAGATCATGTCGCTGCTCCAGGACGCCAACGTGCGCGGGACCACCGTGATCGTCGCCACCCACGATCTGGTGATGGTCGAGCGCTCCGGGAAGCGCGTGGTGCGACTGGACCGGGGACGCATCGTCTCCGACGCCGGGGGACCGACGGTGGTCCGGCGGGTGGGGTAGGGCAGGAGACCCTCTCTTGAGCGCGGTCGCGAAGGCGCAGACGTTCTGGCGTTCGGCGATGGAGGGCATCCGCCACCAGCCCTTCGTCCACGCCGTCTCCACCATCACCCTCGCCATCGCGCTGTTCACCCTGGGCCTGGCCCGGTCGGCGGCCCACGAGCTGGACCGGCTGGTGGGAAGCCTCGGTGGCGAGGTCCGGGTCACGGTCTATCTCGATCCACGCGCCCCTTCCGCGGCCCGGACCGCGGTGGGCGACGGGCTGCGGAGCCGAGGCATGGTGGTGGAGGAGGTGAGCCCGCGCGCTGCCCTGGAGCGGCTGGTGCGCGAGCTCGGGCCCGCCGCCGACTCGCTGCGCGGGCTCTCTGAGGATCCGCTGCCTCCCTCCCTGGAGGTGCGGGTCCCGGAGTCGATGCGCGGCCCCGCGTCGCTCCGCGCGCTGGCCGCCGAGCTGCGCGGCACTCCGGCGGTCACCGGCGTGGACTACGGCGAACAGGCGGTGGAGCGGCTCTCGTCCATCGCGCGCGCGGTTCGCTGGGCGGGGTGGGTGGCCTTCGTCGTCCTGGTGGGAGCAACGCTGATCATCGTCTCCGCCACGCTGCAGCTCGCCATCTACGCCCGTCGCGAGGAGGTGGAGATCCAGAAGCTGGTGGGAGCGACGGACCGCTTCGTCCAGGCGCCCTTCCTCCTCGAGGGAGCGCTGCAGGGGCTCGCCGGTGCGGCGCTGGCCATCGCCGGGCTGATCGCCTTCCGCCAGACGGTGTCCCCACAGCTGGTCACGCTCCTCTCCTTCCTCCGGCTCCACGGCGCCGGGGCCGACGCGCGTCCGTGGATGGAGGCCCTGGAGCTGGCGCTGGCCGGCGCGGGGCTGGGACTGGCCGGGAGC
>DASROG010000319.1:0-4570 GCA_035646995.1 Myxococcaceae bacterium | reverse complement strand
TGTCCCGCCAAGAGGTTCCCGTCCCCGCCGCGACGCCCGCACCCGCGCCGGCGATCGTCCAGGCGCCGAAACCGACCGGCGCGCCGGTCGACACCCTGGCCCTGCCCCGCTCGGGTCCGCCGGGGGTGGACCACCTCGCGCGGGCCGAGAAGCTCTGGGACGACGGCGATGCTTCCGGTGCGCTGACCGAGGCCCGCCGGGCCCTCGGCGAGGACGCGGAGGACATGGACGCGCTCGCGCTCATCGCCCGGCTGGCCCGCGCGTCCGGACAGGTGACCCTCGCGGCGGACGCCTACGAGCGGCTGGGACGGATCGACGCGGAGGACGCGGTTCCGCTGGTGCAGGCGGCGCGGATGCGTCTTGCGACCGGGGACAGCGAGGCCGCCGAGGCGCTGGCCCGATCGGCGATGGGCCGCGACGAGGGGAACGTCGAGGCCTGGCAGGCGCTCGGCCGTGCCCAGCTGAGCTCCGGAAACCTCGCCGGAGCCATCCATTCCCTGGAGCAGGCCCGCACCCTCGAACCCTCGCACGGGTGGGTGCTGAACAATCTCGGGTTCGCCTACCTCCGGGCCAGCCGCAACCCGGAGGCGCTGGAGGTGCTCGAGCGCTCGGCCGAGCTGCTCCCCGAGGCCGCGGTGGTGCACAACAACCTGGGGGTCGCCCGGGAGCGCACCGGTGACCTGGACGGCGCGCGCGAGGCCTACGCCCGCTCCGCGCTGCTCGCCCCGAAGTACGTGAAGGCCCGGGTGAACGGCGAGCGCACCGCGATGCTCCGCTCGGCACCTGACGCCGGGGTCGAGGGCAAGCACGCGCCCGAGGCGGACGACGGCGAGGAGTAAGCCCGCCCCCCGGACTGGACACCGGTCCGACGCTCCACCGCACGGGTCGGAGGAGCGTCGGACCGGCAGGCATTCCGGTGTTACGCTCTCCATCTTCCACTCCCCGATGCCCCGCCGCACCCCTCGATCGTCCCTGCTCCGCCGGCTCCTCCTGGTCCTCGGCGCGCTCGTGCTCGCGCTGGTCGGCACCGTGGTCGGGGTCTTCCTCTGGTTCAACCGCGGGCTGCCGTCGGTGGAAGCCCTGCGCGACTACCGCCCGCCCCAGGTCACGAAGGTCACCTGCGCCGACGGCAAGGTCTGCGCCGAGTACTTCTTCGAGCGGCGCACGCTGGTGGACGCGGCCACGCTTCCCGCGCACGTGCGCGACGCGTTCCTCGCCGCGGAGGACGCCGACTTCTACCGTCACGAGGGGCTGGACTACCTGGGCATGGTCCGCGCCGGCATCAAGGCGCTCCTTCCGGGCGGGCACCTCACCGGCGCCTCCACCATCACCCAGCAGGCCTGCCGGAATCTCCTGCTCTCCCAGGAGCGCAAGCTGAGCCGGAAGATCCGCGAGTGGATCCTCACCCCGCGGATGGAGCGCGCGCTGAGCAAGGACCAGATCCTCAACCTGTACCTGAACCAGATCTACTTCGGCCACAACCGCTACGGGGTGGAGGAGGCAGCGCTCTATTACTTCGGCAAGCACGCCTCGGCGCTGAGCGTGGCCGAGGCGGCGATGCTCGCCGGCGTGGTCCAGCAGCCGGAGCGCATCAACCCCGTCACGAGCATGACCCGGGCGACGGCGCGGCAGACCTACGTGCTGGGGCAGATGCTGAAGCACGGGATGCTGCCGGCGCGCGATCACGATGCCGCTCTCAAGACATCGGTGGTGCTCGGGCCCAGGCCGCCGCCTCCGGTGGGTCCCTACTACGTCGAGGAGATCCGCCGGATGCTGGTGGCCCGCTACGGGGACACCGCGGTGCTCACCAGCGGGATGCGGGTGGAGATCGCCATGGACCCGAAGCGACAGGCGCTCGCCGACGCCGCGCTTCGCGAGGGGCTGGAGGCGCTCGACCGGCGCATGGGATACCGGGGCGCGCTGGGAGAGCTGGACACCAAGCGGTTCGCCCAGCTCCGGACCCTCCTGGAGAAGCGGCTGGCCGACACCGGACGCCGCACCCAGGAAGGGGCGCTCCTGGCGGACCTGTCCCGCCTCGCCCAGCCGAAGCAGCCCGCGGGCGAGGACGAGGGCGCCGAGGAGCGGCCGGAGACCAGCGCCGAGGGCGAGGCCGCGCCCACCTCCGACGAGGTCCTCGTCCGGGCGGTGCCGCTCGTGCCGCTCAAGGAGGGGCTGCGCCTCGGGGGGTACGTCACCCAGGTGGACGATGCGCGGAAGATGGCCACGCTCGACTTCGTGGGGCGGCAGGGCACCCTCGCCTTCGCCACGGTGGCCTGGGCGCGGCCGCGCGGGGTGGGCAAGTGGACCCAGGCGCCGGTGAAGCTCTCCGACGTCCTGAAGCCGGGCCAGCTGGTGCGGGCGCGGGTCCTCTCCATGCCCGCAGCCGGCAAGCCGCTGGACGTGACGCTGGACCAGGTGCCCGAGGTGCAGGGCGCGCTGACGGTCATCGACCCCGCCACGCGGCGAGTCCTCGCGCTGAGCGGAGGCTACGACTTCGCCCGTTCCTCCTTCAATCGCGCCACCCAGGCGCACCGG
The DNA here is from genome assembly GCA_035646995.1 of Myxococcaceae bacterium. Lineage (GTDB taxonomy): Bacteria > Myxococcota > Myxococcia > Myxococcales > Myxococcaceae > RPRB01. Next base: position 2,035 of record DASROG010000319.1, on the reverse strand, counting down.
CAGCCCGGCTCGGCGTTCAAGCCCTTCCTCTACGCGGCGGCGCTGCAGAGCCAGAAGTTCACCCCGGTGTCGGTGCTCAACGACGCCCCGGAGGCCGTGCGCGATCCCTGGACCGGGAAGGTGTGGAAGCCGCACAACTACGAGCGGAGCGGGTTCGAGGGGCCCATGACGCTGCGGCAGGCGCTGACCAAGTCCAAGAACACCGTCTCCGTCCGGCTCATCGAGGCCATCACCCCGCAGGTGGCGATCGACTTCGCCCGGCGGGCGGGCATCCGCTCGGAGATGCCGGACAACCTCACCCTCGCGCTGGGAACGGGCGAGGTGACCGTCCTCGAGCTGGCCAACGCGTACACGACCTTCGACACCCTGGGGAAATACTCCGACCCCGTCCTCCTGGTCCGGGTGACGGACGTGCGCGGCGCGACGCTGGAGGAGCACCAGGCAGCCCCCGAGGAGACCATCCCTCCGCCGGTCGCCTATGTCGCCACCTCCCTCATGCGGAGCGTGGTCGAGGAGGGAACGGCGGCGGCGGTCCGTGAGCTCGGGCGGCCGGCGGCGGGCAAGACCGGGACCGCCAACGAGTACCGCGACGCCTGGTTCAGCGGTTACACGCCGGACCTGGTGGCCACCGCCTGGGTGGGGTTCGACGACCACTCGAGCCTCGGCACCGGGGAGACCGGCGGCCGGGCGGCGCTGCCCATCTGGCTCGGATTCATGCGCGCGGCGCTCGACGGAAAGGCGGCGCGCGACTTCGACCTGCCGCCCGGGGTGCAGACGGTCCGGGTGGACCCGAGCTCGGGGCTGCTCGCCGGCGCGCATGTGCCGGGGCGGGCGGAGAACTTCCTCGAGGGCACGGCGCCCACGGCCGAGGCGCCACCTCCGGGCCAGGCCAGCCCGGACCGCTTCCTCATGGAGGAGCCCGGCCGCGACCGCCTGTGAGCGTGGGCCTGGCGCTCTGCGCCGCGCTCCTCGCCGCCGCGCCGGCGCCCGCCGCGCTGGAGGCGCTGTCCGGGCAGCTGCGGGCGCAGGTCGTGGCCGCCCATCCCGAGCCGCCGGTGGCGGTGGCGGTCGAGGCTCCCTCGGCGGCACTGGCCGAGACCACCGCGGCGCTGGTCGCGACGCGCCTCGGCGAGTCCGGCCTTCCGGCGGTGGTCATCGGCGCCGGCGAGGAGGCCGCGGCGCGAGCACGGAGCGCCGGCGCGCGCAGCCTGGTTCGCCTCCGGCTCGAGGTCGGCGCTGAGGTGGTGGGGGCCGGAGAGCTGCGCTCGGTGTGGCGGAACTTCTGGGCGGGCCGCACCACCGTGGAGACCGGTCCGACGCGGGTGCTCTCGGCCGCGGCCCCGGTCGACCGGGCGACCCAGCTGCTCGCCTCGGGACGGGGACAGGGCAGCGGGCTGGTGCTCGACCCGGCGCCGCTGGTCCGGCTCCCGGTGCGGACGGCGGCGCTGGCCATCGGCGACCTCGACGGCGACGGGCGGCCGGAGGTGGCGGTCCTCGCCGGCGGTGAGGTGTCGGTGCTGGACGGCGCGGGGGCGCTGCTCGCGCGGCACTCGCTCCTGGACCTTCCTCCCGCGGCGGCCCCCGCCCGGGAGCCGTTCGGCACCCTGTGCATCGGCGACGGTCGCCTCCTCGTGGCCTGGGCGCGCGCGGAGGGGGCGCTCGCGCTCCGGCTCCAGGGCGGACAGCTGGTCCGCGGCGCGGGCACGGGAGCGCCCACCCTCGGCTGCGGCGAGTCGGCCGAGCCGGCCAGCTTCGTCCCCGGCGTGGCGCGGCTGGTGCTGGCGCGTGGAACCGAGCGCGAGCCGCTGTGGGGCGGTGATGCGCGGGCCGGGCATCGCCTCCTGCTGCTTCCGGACGGGACGGCCCGGTGGTTCCAGCCCGGGTCGGAGGTACGGGTGCTCCGCGACGTGGGCGCGGGGGCCGCCCTGGTGTCCTGGCGAGGCGAGATGCGGGTCGCGGCGAGCAGCGCGGCCGCCGCTCCCGCCGAGGACCGGCTGCGACTCGTGGGCACGGGGCCGGAGGAGCCCTCGGTGGG
>DASROG010000318.1:0-6093 GCA_035646995.1 Myxococcaceae bacterium | reverse complement strand
GATCTGGGGCGGGCGGCGGCCCGGCTGGTGGAGTGGGACGACGCGCCGCTGGTGGGAGAACGGGTAACCTCCGCAGCCGCCCGCGACATCGCGCCGGACCGGCGACTGGAGCTGGCGGTCACCGCGAACGTGGCCGAGATCCGCGACTTCGTCGTGGAGGATCCGCGCCGGCTGGTGCACGACCTCGCCTCGGGGGCTCAGCGGGTCCGGCGGCTGGTCGGTGGGACCTCTCCGCGGCCGGCGCGCCGGGTTCGCGCGCGGGTGTACCTGGCGGACGCCTCGGGCTCGATGCGGGGGGGGCGCGCGCGCCTGCGGGACGGGATGCTCCTGGCCGAGGTGGATGCGCTCCGTCGCCAGGCGCTGGACGGGGTGCCGGTGGATCCGGTGGACGTGTGCTTCTTCGGTGATCGCCTCCTGCGCTTCGAGCGCATCGAGACTGCCGAGGTCGCCCGGGCATGGATTGGCCGGCTCGTCGAAGGAGGGCCGTGCAGCGGGATGACCGAGCTCAGCGCGGCGCTGGCGGGCGCGGCGGAGTGGCTGCAGGACGCCCGGCGCGACCCGGCCCTCGCCTCGGCCCTGCTGGTGGTCGTGACCGACGGCGAGGACGCGGTGGACGTGCCGCGCATCGAGACGGCCTGGGCGCCGCTCCGCGGCCTGGCTGTGTCGCTCCGGGTGGTGTGCCTCGGCGACGAGAACCCCTGGCTGAAGGGGTGGGTGGCCCGGCAGCGCACCTCGGGAATGGATGCCGGCTGGCTGCACCTCGACGACGCGAGCCTGGCCGGCATGCCCATCGACTTCGACTTCCGGCCGCCCACGCTGCTCCCGCGTCCGGAGCAGGTGGAGGGGGTGGAGCTCGAGCAGCTCCGTCCGGCCCTGGAAGCGCTGGCCCGCATCTCCGCCGGCGAGGAGCCCGCGCGGCCACCGGTGGATGCGGCCCGCTTCGACGCCCACTTTCCCGAGCCGTCCGCCGTCCCCGCGACGGAGGACGATGCCTGGACCGTCGATGCGCTGGAGGCCATCGCCGAGGCCGCGTCGCTCGCGCCCTTCGAGGAGCGGGCCGCGGAGGCGGTGGTGCTGCTCGAGCACCTCCTCGCCCAGCGGGAGGTTCCCCTCGCCGCTCACCTCACACGGCACGCCCGGCCCGGCCCGCGCACGGCGGAGGCCCTGCGCCGGATCCGGCTTCTCTGCCGGCCGGCGCGGTGACCGCGGCGGACGGGTCCCGCCGGCGTGTCCCGATCATTGCGAGACGGGGGAGCTCGCCGGCACCGGCCGGAGGAGTCCGCTCTCCGCCCCCAGGGTCCGGAGACCCGTCCAGACGATCTGCACCCCGATGCACAGGACGATGAACGCCGAGAGCCTGATCACCACGGTCATCCACCTCTGGCCCACCGCCTGGCTCAGCCGCCAGGCGTACCGGTAGGCGAGGAGGATCGTCACGGCGATCAGGACGCTGCTCAGCAGGGCCGCGACCAGCTTCACCACCGTGCTCTCGATGCTGTGAGCGTGGTTCACGCCCACGGTGATCGCCACCGAGATCGACCCCGGATCGACGGTCAGGGGAAGGGTGAGCGGGTAGAGCGCCCTGGCCAGCATGTCCGCCGGCTCTCCCGGCGCGGACAGACCCGCCGGCTTCGCTGACTCGTCCTGGTTCAGGAGCTTCCAGCCCAGGGCACACACCACCGCGCCGCCGGCGACCTGGACCACCGGGAGCGACAGGTCGAACAGCCGGAGGACGAAGGAGCCGAGGAGCATCGAGCCGAACAGGAGCCCGAAGGAGTACACCGCGACGCGCCTCGCGAGGCTGGCGCGTGCGCCCGGACCCATTCCCTCGGTCATCTGGAGGAAGAGGGGGGCGTCGCCCAGGGGGTTCACCACCGGGAGCACCGCTCCCACGATCAGCAGGGTCGCACCGACGAGCTGATTGAGGTCGGACCAGAGCAAGACGGTCTCCGCTCCCCGGGCGGAAGGCGGGCGGCGGGCCACTTGTACCACCCCCCCTGCTCGGCGGCGCTCACGACGATGCCGGTCTCCGGGGGCCGGCTGGAATTTGGCGCAGCTCGTGCCGGGCGGAGGCCCTACACTCGGCAGGAGATGGCCTTCCGCTGGTTCCGACGGCGTCCCGCGCCCGCGCCGGACCCCATCGCCGCATACGACGATCTCGTCTCCGACCTCTCGACCGAGGCGGCCGAGCTGCGTCGCGCGGCGGCGACGCTCCTCACCGTCCGCGCGCGGCTGGGGCGCGAGCTGGTGGCGATCGAGGAGCTGGGGCGGACGCTCGGGGACCGCGCCGACCGGGCCCGGGCGGGCGGGGATCGGCGCTCGGCCGACGTGCTGGCCACCGACGTCGAGCGAGAGGAGCGCCGGGCGAGCGCGCTCCGCGAGGAGCTGGCCCGGACGGAGTCGGACGTCGAGCAGCTCGAGGAGGCGGCCCGGCGCGTGGCGGGGCAGGTGGATCAGCTCCGCTCGGAGCGCGACCTGGCCGCGGCCCGGTTCACCGCGGGAACGGCGCTGGCCAGCGAGGCGTTGCGGTCCCGGGCCGATCGGGTGCGCCGCCTGGTGGCGGTGGACGCGGCCCGCGACGAGGTGGAGCGCGCCCACGCGCTGGCCGAGGTGTGGCGCGAGGACGCGGGCTGAAGGTCCGGGTCACTTGCCGATCCGCGTCCCGTCGCAGAGGTCCCGCAGCCCCTCGGTGACCGGATCGAGCTCGCGAGAGTAGGCGCGTGGGTCCCGCACCCCGGGTCAGGTTCGCCGGGCGCTCTGGTGAAGCTCGAGGAGGATGCCGCCGTCCTTGAACAGGCGGACCGCACCCGAGGTCTGGCTCACCACCAGGGCCAGGCACTGGGTGGCGGCGGTGATGTTGGCCGCGGCGGCGTGCCGGGCTCCGAGCCCCAGCGGCACCTTCGCGTCCTCGTCACCGGCGGAGAGGTATCGGCCGGCGGAGAGCACCACCCCGTCCTCGCGGATGACGAAGGCGCCGTCCAGCACCGAGAAGTTCTTGATCGCCTCCCGGATCCGCGGGTCGAGCACGTTGCGCTCGCTCTCGCCGAGCCCCTGGAAGGGGTTGATGGTGATCTGCCGGCTCTTCTCCAGCACGTCGTTGTGGTCGCCGATGGTGATGATGGTCCCGACCGGGTGCCCCTCGTACCCCTCCTGGCCGATCTGCAGCGCGAGCTGGATGAGCGCGTCCACCACCTGGCTGTTGAACTGGTCGCCGAGCTTGATGCCCTCGATCGCGACCCGGTCGTCGAGGGAGCCTCCGATGCGCATCTGCATCAGCGTGTCCGGAGGGCGCCCGACCCGGCCCGTCATGCAGAGCACCAGGTCACCCTCCCTGAATGCCCCCTGGGCGAGCGCAGAGACGAGCGCCACCTTCACCCGCTCCACGCGGCTGTAGTCGTAGGCGGGGATGACCAGCGCCCGCTGCTTCCGGGCGTGGAGCTCGGCGGCGAGCGGCTCGGCGGTCACCGCGTAGACGAGCTTCTTCCTGGCCAGCTTCCGCCGGAGGTCGTCCGGGGGAATGGGCGTGTCGGAGATGTAGAGGAAGTGGTCGATGTCAGGCTTGGCGGCGAGGCCCAGCGCCGAGCGCAGGAATTCCCGGTCGAACCTGGTCGCCTCCTGACGCGCCGTCTTCTCCGAATCCGGCATGGCAGACGAGGTTACCTTGACTTCACCGGGGGGCCAGATAAGACTCCGCGGCCTTTTTTTCAGGGAGTGCTCGGTTCGACAGGCGTCCGGGCTCACCCTGTCGGACGGAAGGGTCGAGGGAGTCGCACCTTTGAATCAGAAAGATCTGAAGCGCTACAAGAAGATGCTCGAGGACAGCAAGTCGGCCCTCCTCGACAGCGCCAAGAAGACTCTCATGGAGGAGTCGAACTTCGACACCGACGACCTCCCGGACGAGATCGACCTCGCCTCCAGCGAGTACGCCCAGTCCATGGTGTTTCGCCTCCGCGACCGGGAGAAGTTCCTGCTCAAGAAGATCGAGAAGGCGCTGATGCGCATCGACGACGGCACCTTCGGCGTCTGCGAGCGCTGCGAGGAGCCGATCGCTCCCAAGCGGCTCGAGGCCCGCCCGGTGACCACCCTCTGCATCCGCTGCAAGGAAGAGCAGGAGAAGAAGGAAAAGTCGTACGGCTGAGCCTGGACGGGCGGCGCCCCTGCGCCGCTCCGCAGGCGTCCCCCTGGTGCGGGGGGCTGAGCCTGGACGGGCGGCGCCCGGGTCCCCTCCGGCTCAGGTGACGGACCGGTCCCGGGCGATGTGGCGGAGCGCGCCGAGCAGCAACAGCGTGACCGCGTAGAGCCCGGCGGCGACGAGGAGGGACGTCCCCGGCGCCGGCTTCCGCACCGCCAGCGCGGCGTTGAAGGCCCCCAGGGCGAGGCCTCCGCCCCCGAAGAGCAGGCCCATCCCCAGCCCGCTGCGCTCGGTGCGGACCGCGCACAGCGACCAGGCGAAGAGCCCGTTCTGGACCGCCGCCAGCCCCGCGCCCATGAGCGCGGCCGCGAGGAGGACCGCCGCGGCCCCCTCGAGGTGAGAGAAGGCGGTCGCGCCGAGCATCAGCCCCGCGAGGCCAGTGACGGTGACCGGACCGCCGCCGACCCGGCCGAGGGCGATGCGCCCGAGGGGGACCGCGGTGAGGGCCATCCCGAGGAAGAACGCGGTGGTGACCACGGGCGCGGGCGTCCCCGGTCCCGCCCCGGCCCTGGGGAGCCCGTCGAGGAGGAAGCGAAAGGCGAGCGCAGAGCTCGTCCCCACCACGAGGAGCAGCCAGGCCGCGTGCACCTGCCATCGCTCGAGCGGCGCGGACGGACGCTCCGGGGTGACAGGGGGCGCTCGCCGTTCCTGTGCGCGGACCACCAGCGCGGTGAGCACCAGCGCGGCCGAGGCGGCGGCGAAGGTGGTCCCCGGTCCGAGCGAAAGGAGCCAGGCCCGCGCCGACGGAGCAGCCGCCCCCACCAGCGCGCCGGCGGTGGTGAGCACCGATGCGGCGAGCGGCAGCGTGCCCGGGCGGGCGTGGCGCGCGAGCAGGGACAGCGCCGGCGCCCGGAACACGGCCATCGCCAGCGACCAGGCGATGAGCAGGGCGGGGACCAGCGTCGCCGGACCGGGCCGCGCGCCGACTGCGGCGAGAGGGAGGGCGAGGAAGAGGAAGGCTGCCAGCAGCACGCCGCCCATCACCAGGAAGAACCGCCGGAAGATCCCGCTCCGCACCTGGTCGGACAGTGCGCCGGTGAAGGGCTCGATCATCCCTCCGACCAGCCCCTCCACCGTGAGGAGCACCGTGGCCAGCCAGGCGTCGAAGCCTGCGCGGACCAGCAGCTCGATCAGGTACAGGTTGTAGGCCACCCAGGCCACGCTCACCGCGCCGTGCAGCCCGGCCAGCGCGAGCACCGGGCCCCAGCGCGGCGGGGCCGCGGCCTCGACCGCGGCGCTGTCCGGACCGGGGGCCGAGAGAGCGGGCGGCATGGGTGGGGCGGAAGGGCCGGCGCTCGTCAGCTGGCGATCTCGACCCGGACCAGCTCGCGGCCCACGAGGAACTGGTCGCCATGCTCGACGAAGCTGGGCGCGGCGATGCGGAGGAATGTGCCGTTGGAGCTGCCCACGTCCTTGACCGTCAGTCGCTCTCCGCGGGCGTTGAGCACGGCGTGTCGGCCGGAGACGAACCCGTCGCCGGGGAAGGTGATGTCGCCCACCTCGCGCCCGAGGAGATTCTCGCCCTCGCGCAGGCAGAACGCCGCGCCCCGCATGCCGCCCTCCAGCAGCTGGACGATGCGCAGCTTGAATCCGGGGTCCGCCGAGCCCCAGGCGATGGTGCCGCCCTCACCGGGCGTGACCGGAGGAATGGCCTCGAGGAGCAACCGCTGCCGTCCGAGCCGGAGCTCGCCGCCCACGGGGAGCTCGCGCTCGGCCTTGAGCCGGGCGAAGACTCCGTTCCCGCCCCCCAGGTCCTCGATGGCCAGTCGCTGCCCGGAGAAGAAGAAGCGGGCCTGCACCGGGGCGATGAAGGGGTCGTCGGGGAGCGTGAGGTCGGCGCGGGTGCCACAGGTGAGCGTCTCTCCGCTCATCGGCACGGACATCTCCGGACCGCCGTCGGC
>DASROG010000317.1:0-2570 GCA_035646995.1 Myxococcaceae bacterium | reverse complement strand
TGTTGTACCGGTCCATCAGGTGCCGCAGCTCCTCCCGCTCCTCGCTCTGGAGCAGGCGGGCCACCTCGACGCTGCAGTTCACCACCAGCGTCGGGTCCTTGAAGTTGGGCGCCTCCCGCCGCACCTCCCGGAAGATCTCGTATCCCACCGTGGTGGCGGTCTTCACGAACCCCTGTCCACCGCAGTAGCCGCAGTCCTCGTGCAGCATCCGGCCGATCGACTCGCGCACCCGCTTGCGGGTCATCTCCACCAGGCCGAGCTCGCTGATGCGGAGCACGTTGGTCTTCGCCTTGTCACGGCCCAGGGCCTCCTGGAGTGACTTGAAGACCTTGTCGCGATTCTGCGGTTTCTCCATGTCGATGAAGTCGCAGATGATGATCCCGCCGATGTTGCGCAGCCGGAGCTGGTAGACGATCTCCTTGGCCGCCTCCATGTTGATCTTGGTGATCGTCTCCTCGAGGCTCTTCTTCCCCACGTAGCGCCCGGAGTTGACGTCGATCGCGGTGAGCGCCTCGGCCTGGTCGATGATCAGGTAGCCCCCGCTCTTCAGCCACACCTTGCGCTGGGTGGCGCGGCGGATCTCCTGCTCGATCCCGTAGCTGTCGAAGATGGGCTCGTCGGAGTCGTGGAACATCACCCGCTGGGCGAGCGCCGTATCCTGGGCGGTGACGAAGCCGCGGATCCGCTCGTACTCCTCGCGGTCGTCCACCACCAGCTTCTCCACGTCGGCGGCGAACAGGTCCCGGGTGGCGCGGAGGATGAGGTCCAGATCCGGGTGCATCAGCCCCGGCCCCCCGCGCTTCTCGTTCTTGCGGACCACCTGGTTCCAGATCTCGATCAGGAACCGGATGTCGCTCTCCAGCTTGGCCTGGGGGACGTTCTCCGCGACGGTACGGACGATAAAGCCGGTTCCGGGCGGCCGGAGCCGGTCGACGATCTCCCGGAGACGCCGCCGCTCCTTCTCGTTGGAGATGCGGCGGCTGATGCCCACGTGGTCCACCGTGGGCATGAAGACCAGGTGCCGGCCGGGGATGCTGATGTGCGAGGTGAGGCGGGCGCCCTTGCTGCCGATGGGGTCCTTGGAGATCTGGACCACCACCTCCTGACCCACCTTGAGAAGGTCCTCGATGCGGACCTCCCTCCGCGGCTTCGGCCGGTCCTCGCGGCGGTCTCCCTTCCCGTGACCGTTCCGGCCCCGGTTCCGCTCGCGGGCGCGCTCTTGCTGCTGTCGCTCGCGGAGCTCGCGCGGCGCCCGGCGCTCGCCCTGCTCCCTCCGGCGCTCGCGGGGCTGGCCCGCCGAGGGCACCGGGCCGCTGGAGACCGCCGCGGCGGCCGCCTCCATCCCGGCGCCGGTGGTGGCCGGGCCGGACTCGCCGGCCGCAGAGAAGGCGTCGGACGGCGCGGGGAGCGGAATCACCGCCGGATCGGGCGCGGGGAGGGGAATCGGAGCGTCTGCGGCGAGCGGGCCGGCGGTGAGCTCGCCGGCGGTGGCAGGCCGGTCGGCCATCTCGTCGCTGGAGGGGGCTTGCTCGCGGCCGAGCGCCGTCTCCGCGGGCGACGAGGGGCGGTCGACCGCAGTGGCGTCCGTCGGCGCGCCCATCTCCTCGGGGCCACCCTCGAGCGCGTCCGCCGCGTCGGAGACCTCGTCGTCGGCGATCTCGTCGGCGGCGTCGAGGCCCGAGGCGCCACCTTCGCTGAAGGCGACCTCCGCCGCCTCGTGCAGGGCGTCGGCGTGGGCCTCCACGTGCTCGACCTCGGCGTGGAGCGACGGCGCCTCCGCCGCGGCCTCCGCCGGGCCCGCCTCCTCGAGCTCGTCCGGCACCTCGGGGGCGTCCTCGTGCTCGCCCTCGGTCAGCTCGAACTGCGCGCGGGCGAAGTCCGGGTCGTAGACGACGTCGGAGACGTAGAGGAAGGCGGCCTTGTCGAGCCCGATGTCCACGAAGGCCGCCTGCATGCCCGGGAGAACCCGGACCACGCGGCCCTTGTAGATGTTGCCGACGACGCCCTTGTCCTTCTTACGCTCGAGATAGAACTCCGCGATGTGGCCGTTCTCGACGAGCGCCACGCGCGTCTCGCGGCCGGCCGCGTTGATCAAGAGGATGCTGCCCATGGGGGGACCCCGTGCGCGCGCATCCGGACTCGCCGTCCGCCGGACGGGTGGCGGCGGAATCGAGCGGTCCAGGAATGCGCGGGAAGAGAGCGTCCCCTCGTGGATCCACCAGCGCAGACCAAGGGCCGCCTGGGCGGTGCTCGGTCGTCGGGCGCAGGAGGTTCACGAGAGTCAGGACTCCCTCGAAGTGCTTTGATGCTGCTACCTGCGGCCATTCGCCCCGGGTGGGGGTCGCCGGGGTTCTCGCCCTCGGCGGCCCGGGGTGGTGCGCCGCCCGTTGCGGCGTCCCGGGGACGCAGGTCCCGTCAAAAAATCCCTTTCAGTCCTTATACTTGCAGAGAAGGGGGCCCCGCGCAAGAGATCCTGCAACCCCCGGGGGATCCAGGGGAGCCCCGCCCCCGGTCGAGGGCTTTCAGCAGTCCGCGATCGACGTCTGCCTGCTCCCCGGGCGGGCGGGACG
>DASROG010000316.1:0-7096 GCA_035646995.1 Myxococcaceae bacterium | reverse complement strand
TGGACCACGGTGCCCTTGACGAGGTCGCCTTCCTTGAGAATCCCTTCGCCGCCGCGCTCCTTGAGCGAGGCCTCGAAGAGGGAGGCGAAATCCTCGTCGCCGCCGTCGAGCTGTGGGTTGAGGTTTTGCTGCATAGAGTTGAAGAGTCCTATCGGTACTTCACTGCAACCCCAAGGTTGAAGGATGTCCCTGCCCCGGAACCGGAGACTGGACGGCGGACGAGACCCTCATGTGGGGTGTGACACGGGGGTGCCGCTGCTCGGGGAGCCAGCCAACCTAAGCCAGCGCGAGGCGCGCGCAACCTACGGGCATGTCGGATGCCGGGTCAAGTGCGCCTGGCAGGCCCCCTGCTCGCGGAGAAGGGTCCTGCGGAAATGACCCCATCACATGACGTCATCGTCTACGTCCACGAGCCCCACGAGGGCCTGGCCCGCTTTCGCGAGCCCCTGGAGCGGGTGGGGTTCCGGACGCTGGAGCGGTTCCGGGCCCCCGACGTGGCTTCGGATGTCCACGCTCCGCTCCTGGTCGTCCTCGGCGGTCCGATGGGGGTGTACGACGGCGAGCGCTTCTCCTTCCTCGAGGTGGAGCTCGAGGTGCTCCGGGCGAGGCTCGCCGCGAACCGTCCCTCGATCGGCCTCTGCCTGGGGGCGCAGCTCCTCGCCGCCGCCGCGGGATCGCGGGTGTTCCCCGGGGCCCGGGGAAAGGTCATCGGGGTCGGGCCCATCGCCCGGGAGGACACCGCGGACGACCCCCTCCTCTGCGAGCTGCCGGACACCTTCGACGCGGTCCACTGGCACGGGGACACCTTCGAGCCCGTTCCGGGGCGCCCCCTCTTCCGGGGGGAGACGTACCCGGCCCAGGGGTTCCGGGTTGGTCCGTCGGTGGGGATCCAGTTCCACGCCGAGCTGGGCCCGGACGGGTTCCGGGAGTGGGTGGACGGGTCCCGCGACGGCCTGCGGCGCAGCGGACGGGATCCCGACGCCCTCCTCGCCGAGGGGCTCCCGCGCCTGACCGCGGCGCTCCCGGTCCTCGACCAGCTACTGGACGCCCTCGCGCGGGACGCCCGAGGCGCGGTGGGGCCCTGAAATGGAGCGCTTGCGCGCACGTAGAGCGATCATGCGACTCCTTCCACTCGTTCTGGCGACCTGCACGCTCGCCGTGCCCGCCGTCGCCGGCGAGTCGAGGACCCTCTCCGGGTTCACCCGCGTCGAGTTGGCCGCGCCGGTGGACGTGGAGGTCCGCCCCGGGGCCTTCCAGGTCACGCTGGAGATGGATTCCAACGTCGCCCAGCACCTCACCACCCAGGTCGAGGACGACACGCTCCGGATCTCGCTGGATGGAAGGAACCTGAACGTCAACGGCAAGCCCCGGATCAAGATCAGGATGCCAGCCTTCCGCAGCCTGCGGATCCAGGGCAGCGGGGACGCGGACATCGCCGGCTTCAAGAGTCAGGAGAAGGTGGCGCTGCAGATCTCCGGCTCCGGGGACATTCGCTACGCCGGGACCGCGCCCGGGGTGGCGGTGGCCATCGAGGGCTCCGGGGACGTGCTCCTGGCCGAGGGCGAGGCGGGCTCCCTCCAGGCGACCATCCAGGGGTCGGGCAACCTCAAGGCCCGCGACTTCAAGGCGAAGAACGTCTCGGTGGCCATCGAGGGCTCGGGCGACGCCGACATCCGCGTCGCGGGCGGTGCCCTCAGCCTGGCGGTCAACGGCTCGGGGGACATCCGCTGGACGGGCGAGGCCAGCACGGTGAGCGCGGCCACCCACGGCAGCGGCAGCATCGCCAAGCGCTAGGACGCCCGGTTCACCCGGCACGCCCCGCCGCGGCGAGCCCCTTCTCCATCTCGAACAGCGGAACTCCGTGGAGGTCGCGCTCCGCTCCCTGGCAGAGGGTGAAGCCGCTCCGGGAGTAGAGGGCGATCGCCGCGTGGAGGAAGGGCGTGGTCCGGAGGAACACGCGGGTATGACCCCGCTCCCTGCCGAACCGCTCGGCCGCATCGAGCAGCGCACGCCCCACCCCGTGGCCTCGTGCACCGGGATGAACAGCCATGGACCTGACGAGAAGCCCCTCGGGACGGTCGAACGCGGACACCGTGCCGACCCGCTCGTCGCCCAGCAGGGCGACCCACACCGGCGTCCCCTCCTGGATCCTGCGCCGGATGGCCTCGGCGTCGAACAGGGTCGCGGCCAGAGCCTCCGGCGTGTACAGCCCCGCCACCTCGGCGAATGCCACGCGGAGGAGGAAGGCGACGCATGCCGCCTCGCCCACCATGGCGCGGCGGACCTGGAGCGTCGGACCGGGGATTCGGGGTTCCATCGGTCTGGATTCCAGCCGAACGGGAAGCGGGGGGCACGGCACAGCGCCGATGCGCCGACGGAGGAACAGCCCGGCGGTTTTGCCCGTGCGAGCGCTTCCTGGGCGTGCCTAGCTTCCTGCCCCATGGAATGGCAAGGCGGACGGCGCAGTGACAACGTCGACAGCGTCGGCCGCGGCGGCGGCCTGGGGCGGCCCCTCGCCTTCGGCGGGGGTGCGGTCGGCATCATCGGCGCGATCCTCTTCTACCTCCTGACCGGCCAGGTCCCCGACATCCAGCAGGCCCCCGCGCCCGGCCAGGTCGGGACCCAGGCCCAGGGTCCTCGCACCGCCGCCGAGCAGCAGCAGCGCGAGTTCGTCAGCGTGGTGCTCGCCAGCACCGAGGACACCTGGAGCACCGTGCTGCCGCAGCAGGCGCGCATCCAGTACCAGCCACCCCGTCTCACGCTCTTCGAGGACGCGGTCGAGTCGGCGTGCGGCTTTGCCCAGGCCGCGATGGGCCCCTTCTACTGTCCGGCCGACCAGCGCGTGTACCTGGACCTCAGCTTCTTCAACCAGCTCTCCCGGATGGGCGCACCCGGCGAGTTCGCACGCGCGTACGTCATCGCGCATGAGGTGGGCCACCACGTGCAGAACCTGCTCGGCATCGAGCGCCGGGTGATGCAGCTGCGGCGGTCCGTCGGAAGCCGCGAGGACAGCAACGCGCTGAGCGTGCTCACCGAGCTCCAGGCGGACTGCTACGCCGGCGTCTGGGCCCACCACGCCAACGCCAACTACAAGTCGAGCGGCAAGGAGCAGCTCATCCAGCCGAACGACATCGAGTCGGGCCTGGCGGCGGCGGCCTCGGTGGGCGACGACCGGCTGCAGCGACAGTCGCGCGGCTACGTCTCGCCGGAGAGCTTCACCCACGGCTCGAGCGCGCAGCGTGTCTCCTGGTTCAAGACCGGGATGCAGACCGGCGAGCTCCGGGCCTGCGACACGTTCGGGAAGGCGGGCGTCCGGCTCTGAGCGCAGGCCGCCCGTCCTTCTTCGCGCGCTGACTGTTAGCCCGACGCGACCTGCCCCTGTGCCGGTGACCAGGACCGGCGCGCGCTACGGTCCCCCCATGAGCCGACGGATCGAGGCCATCGCCACGCCCGGTGCGCCGCCGGCCATCGGGCCCTACTCCCAGGCGATCCGCGCGGGCGACTTCGTGTTCGTGTCCGGCCAGGTCCCGGTCGACGTCCGGACGGGAAAGCTGGCCGAGGGCATCGAGGCGCAGACGCGCCAGGTGATGGAGAATCTTCAGACCGTGCTCACCGCGGCGGGCGCCTCCCTGGCCCAGGTGGTCAAGGTCACCATCTTTCTCGCCCGGTGGGAGGACTTCCGCGCGATGAACGAGGTCTACGCGGGCTACTTCGGCGCTCGCGCCCCGGCACGCTCCGTCGTCCAGGGCCCGCGCATCCCGGAGGGTACTCTGGTGGGCCTCGAGGCAGTCGCCTATCTGGGCTGAACCCGGGCCCTCGCCCGGAGTCGCCCATGAGACTGGTCATCGCGGACGGCCGGACGGGCATCCAGTGCTGTCAGGGCACTGCCAGGAAGGAGTGACCGGCGGAGCCCGGGTCTGCCAGTGACCTGGCACTAGGACGTCTGGACGCGCGCGGGGGACCAGATCCGCATCCGCCGGCCACGGCGCCCCTCGGGCGTTTCCTGTCCGTAGTCCATCGGTGCGGGGGCCTGGGTGAACTCGGCTCGCGCGTCCAGGGCGCGGGTGTTCACCACTGCCCTGCCCTGCCCGGCCGACTCGACGTAGGCCCCGACATAGACGCCGCAGCGCGGGCACACCCAGAACTCGGTCATCCCCGTCCCGAACCGGTACCAGCCACCGGGCGGGAGCTCGGCCACGGTGAGCACCACCTCGCCCTCGGGGTCCGACGTGGTGAGCGCGCCGTGTCGCCGGCAGAAGGTGCACTGGCAGGCGCGGAGCGGAAGCTCCGCGAGGGGCCTCGTCGTGGTGAACGAGACCCGGAGCCGACCGCAGTGACAACCACCCTCGAGGCGCATCCCGTCCCTCTCCTACTGGGCCGGCACCGTGCGTCGCCGTGCCTGGGCCCGGTCCCGCTCACCCAGCGCCGCTTGCAAGAACTTCCCGGACAGCTTCCGGCCGATGAGCTCCTGGGCCACCTCGCCCGCTTCAACCAGCTTGCCAAGGTCGATGCCGGTCTCCACGCCCATCCGGTGGAGCATGTTCACCACGTCCTCGGTGGCCAGGTTTCCGGCCGCGCCCGGTGCGTACGGGCAACCGCCCAGCCCGCCGATGCTCGCATCGAACGTCGTCACCCCGGCCGAGAGCCCCACCAGCGCGTTGGCCAGCGCGAGGCCGCGGGTGTCGTGCACGTGGAGCGCGAGCTTCTCCACGGGGACGTACCGGGTGACCGCATCGAGGATCTCCTCCGTCTGGTTGGGAACCCCAACCCCCACGGTGTCCCCGAGGCTCAGCTGGTAGATGCCCATGTCCGCGAGCCGGCGGCAGAGGTCCACCACCCGCTCGAGCGCCACCGCCCCCTCGTAGGGGCATCCCCAGACCACGCTCAGGTACGCTCGCACCCGCATGCCCGCGGCGAGCGCCCCGCGGGTCACGTCGCCGGCGACCGAGAGCGCCTCGGCGATGCTCTTGTTGATGTTCTTCTTGCTGTGGGTCTCGCTGGCGGAGATGAACACCGCCGCCTCGCCGAGCCCGGCAGCGCGGGCGCGCTCCAGCCCCTTCAGGTTCGGCACGAGCGCCGAGTAGGTAACCCCCGGCACGCGGGGGAGCCTCTTCAGCACCTCCTCGGCGTCGGCGAGCTGAGGGATCCAGCGGGGGCTGACGAAGGAGGTGGCCTCGATGCGCCGCTCGCCGGCCTCGACCAGCGCGGCGATGAGGCGGAGCTTCCCTTCCAGCGGGACGATGCGGAGCTCGTTCTGGAGCCCGTCGCGCGGCCCGACCTCGTACACGTCGACGCGCGCGGGGAGTCTCCCCGTCAGGCGCGAGGCTGGATGTGCTGACGGATCCACTGGACGATGTCCTGGGTCGAGCTACCCGGGGTGAAGATCTCGGACACGCCCAGCTGCTTCAGCCGAGGGATGTCGTCGTCGGGGATGATCCCGCCGCCGAAGACCTCGATGTCCTGCGCCTTCTGCTCCTTGAGCAGATCGATCACTGCGGGGAAGAGCGTCATGTGCGCGCCGGACATGATGGAGAGACCGATCGCGTCCACGTCCTCCTGCACGGCAGCGCTGACGATCATCTCCGGGGTCTGGTGGAGCCCCGTGTAGATGACCTCCATGCCGGCATCCCGGAGGGCGCGGGCGATGATCTTCGCTCCACGGTCGTGGCCGTCCAGGCCGGGCTTGGCCACCAGGATTCTGAGCTTCCGGTCAGGCATGGGCAGAACTCGGAGTGAAAGTAACGCGGCGGAGACCGCGTTCAGAAGATTCCACCTTCCCGATACTGCCCCCAGACCTTCCGGAAGACATCCGAGATCTCACCGAGGGTGGCGTAGGCCTTCACCGCCTCCAGGACCGGGGGCATGAGGTTGTCCGTACCCCGGCACGCGGCCTCCACCCGGGCCAGCGCGGCGGAGACCGCAGCGGCATTCCGCTCCGACTTCACCTTCTTTAGCCGGGCGATCTGCTCCTCGGCCACCAGCTCGTCGATCTTGAGGATCTGCACCGGCTCGTGGCGGTCGCTCTGGAAGGCGTTCACCCCCACGATGAGCCGCTCGCCCTCCTCCACCTCCCGCTGGTAGCGGTAGGCGCTCTCGCCGATCTCCTTCTGGGGGAAGCCCTCTTCCACGGCCCGGATGATCCCGCCCATCTCGTCGATGCGGCGGATGTAGTCCAGGGCCCGCTTCTCCATCTCGTCGGTGAGGTACTCGACGTAGTAGCTGCCGCCCAGCGGGTCCACCACCCGGTCCACCCCCGACTCGTGGGCGATGAGCTGCTGGGTGCGGAGCGCCAGGGTCACCGACTCCTCGGTGGGGAGCGCATAGGTCTCGTCGAGCGAGTTGGTGTGCAGCGACTGGGTTCCGCCGAGCACCGCGGCCAGCCCCTGCAGCGCGGTGCGGACCACGTTGTTGTACGGCTGCTGGGCCGTGAGACTCACCCCGGCGGTCTGGGCATGGGTCCGCAACTGCCAGCTCCGCGGGTCACGCGCCCCGAACCGCTCGCGCATCACTCGCGCCCAGATGCGGCGGCCGGCGCGGAACTTGGCGATCTCCTCGAAGAAGTCGTTGTGGACGTCCCAGAAGAACGACAGCCGGGCGGCGAAGTCGTCGACCGCCATGCCCCGCTTCACGCACTCCTCGACGTATCCGATGCCGTCGGCGAGGGTGAAGGCCAGCTCCTGGACCGCCGTCGCCCCGGCCTCGCGGATGTGGTACCCGCTGATCGACACCGGGTGCCAGCGCGGCATGTGCCGGCTGCAGAAGTCGATCATGTCGACGACGATGCGCACCGCCGGCCGGGGTGGAACGATCCACTCCTTCTGGGCGATGTACTCCTTGAGCATGTCGTTCTGGATGGTGCCCCCCAGCTTCTCCATGGGGACGCCCTGCTTCTCGGCCACCGCGATGTACATGCACAGCGCCACGATGGCCGAGGCGTTGATGGTCATCGAGGTGGTGACCTGATCGAGCGGGATGCCGTCGAAGAGGATCTCGAGGTCGCGGAGGGTGGAGATGGCCACGCCTTCCTTGCCGACCTCGCCCCGGCTCATCGAGTGGTCGGCGTCGTAGCCCATGAGCGCGGGCATGTCGAAGGCGG
>DASROG010000315.1:0-5510 GCA_035646995.1 Myxococcaceae bacterium | reverse complement strand
CCCAGGGACAGGCCTTGAGATCCACGAACCAGACCGCGATGCCCACCACGTAGGCCGCGATGCCGACCGCGAACGGCTCCCGGACCGACCGATTCTCCGGACGGAACGCGAGCCAGGTGACCCGTCCGAGACAGAAGAGCTCCAGCGCTCCGAAGCTCACGTGGAACGCCAGGAACTGCGCGTCGCCGCGGTTCAGCGTCGCCCCGGCGGTGGCAAGGAGCACGTACCCGAGCAGCGCTGCGGGAAACCAGAGCCCCAGGCGCCGTCCCGGCCCGGTCTCCACCAGCAACCACACCAGCCAGGTGACCAGGTAGAGCATGGGCAGCTCGTCGAGCATCTGCAGCTCGAAGCGGAGCGTTCCGTGGAAGGCGATGCTCCCCAGGCCCACCAGGACCAGCAGCCCGAAGGCGACACGGATCTCCCGGGCGAACCGGCGGGTCGAGAGCCCCACCAGTCCCGCAGCGACCATCGCCAGGCTCGAGATCGTGTTCCAGAGCTCCGCCACCCAGGGCGTGACGGCGTAGTTCTGCTCGCACCAGTCGATGCTCGCGGTGGGAATGCCCCAGAACCCCAGCGAATCCACCGGCACGCCCGGCAGTGTACCCTCAGGCTGCCAGCTCGGCGCGGGGCACGTCGGCCCGGAGCCGGCGGCCGGTCACCTGCATCATCATGAACAGGGTGAGGATCGCGCCCACCGTGATGCTCAGGCCGGTGAACCCCCTCAGGAGGAAGGTCAGCGAGAAGCCCACCAGGTACACCAGCTGGGCGAGCCCCATCTCCCGGACCGCGAACCGCCAGCCGACGAGCCATTGCGCGTAGGTGACGGCGAGCAGGATCGACACGGCGCTGGACAGTCCCAGAGCCAGCCACAGCGGCACATGGTCCGCGAGGTACGCGAAGAGCAGGTGGTCGGCGAAGAACGCGCAGCCGATGAGGAACCAGCTCAGCGGATGCAGACGGTGTCCACGTCCCTCCGCGAGCAGGCCGACGACGAAGAAGTAGAAGAGCAGCGCCACCGGGGCGAAGAAGGTGATGCGGGCGGCGAGCGGCCCGGGGTTCGTCTTCTGCGGAAGCTCCAGCGAGATGGGCGCGCTCCCCACCAGGCTCCGGAATTCCCACGTCCCGCGCCAGCCCGCGCCGTCCACGCCGGCGGTGGTGGGCGAGATGCTGCCCGGCGAGAAGTCGACGCCCCGCGCGGTGCTCCGGATCTCGAGCGAGAGGTCGCGGATCACCGAGCCTCCGGCCGCGGCCGGGCGATAGCTCCACGACGAGGTCCCGCGCGTGCGATACCGGACCTGGAAGACATGGCGCGCCGACGGGGCGAGGGAGACCACCCAGTGCGCCGAGCCACCGTCCACCTCGGCGCCGATGGGCTGACCCTTCTCGTCCAGCACCTCGAAGCCATCGTAGATGGCACCCCGGGCCGGCAGCGGGAAGCTCACCGTCACCGCTCGCGTCACCGCGGTGTCGTTCAGGACGACGTAGCGGCCCTCGAAGTCGGCCGCGTAGGTCGGGAACCAGAGAAGGCCCTTCTGCCGGTGCTGGAGCGCGAGCGAGACCCTCGCCCGGGTGGAGACCAGCGGGAGCGGGAGGGAGATGTCCTCCATCTTCTGCACGGTGGCTTCGTGGGGCCGCCCGCTCGCGTCGTAGACGGTCCGCCGCTCCTCCCGGGGGCGCTGCTCGGTGTACTGCCCGGACGGTGCCGCCTGGTCGAGCGGCGGACCCCAGAGCTGGTGGACCTCGTTCACCAGGGCGGAAGACGTCTCCCCCGAGCGGACCAGCAGCGTGGCCCCGAGCAGCATCCAGGCGGCGGTGCAGCCTGCCCAGACCACTCCCAGCACGACGTAGCGTCGGATCATGCGGGGCGCGCGAAGCAGCGGGCGTGCCATCGGAGGCCGTGCCGGAAGGAAGGACGCTCTCCGGCGGCCGGTCACCCACACCCCGGTGGGCCACCAGCCACGGGTCGCCCCGTCGGAGGCGTCGGCGACCCGGCCAGGTCCAGGGCGCGCGCGAGGCTCTCGGCCACCTCGCCGCTTGCCCGGGCCATCACCGGCTGGGCTTCGCCTCGCCGTCCAGTGCACGCTGCGCTCGGCGAGCGGAGCGGCGGACGGCGACCGTCAGCGCCGGTACTCGCGCGCGATTCCGGCGAAGGCCTCATCGATCGCACGGGCGATCGTGGCCTGCATGTCCTCGCCGGCCGTGCTGCGAAGCCGCACCAGCAGGGCGGTCAGGCGGCGGGCCAGGACGCCCGGGCGAGGCTCGAGGTCCTGCTTGGAGATGGTTTCAGGGCTCACGGCGGTCATGCGCTTCTCGAGGCGAGGGCCGCCCGGTTCTTCCGGTGCGGCACGGTGTGACTGCGTTAGGAGAGCGGGACTTGTACCCGGGAGACCCGCCGCGCTCGCCTCGTTGCCCCGTGCCTCCAGGTCGCGGGCGCAGCTGTGCTGGTCGTCGATGTCTCACCAGGAGTCCGCTCGCCCGGTTGGACGTGTCCATGCAACTCGATGCGTCAGGGGAGGCCAGGTAGGTTCGGGGAGCCGATGGGGATCTCCGAGTACGGGGCGCTCGACGCGGTGGCCATGGCCGAGCTGGTGCGCCGGCGAGAGGTCACCCCACGCGAGCTGGTCGACGAGGCCATCGCTCGCATCGAGCGCGTCGACCCGCGGCTCAACGCAGTGGTGGAGCGGCTCTTCGACCGCGCCCGGGACACGGCTGGCGGCACCATCCCCGAGGGCCCGTTCCGGGGCGTGCCGTTCGCGACCAAGAACCTCCTCGCGCCCATCGCCGGGGTGCCGATCGACGGCGGGAGCCGCTTCTTCCGTGGGCACGTCGCCTCGCGGGACAGCACGCTGATCTCCCGCTACCGGAAGTCGGGACTGATCTTCCTGGCGACCACCAACACTCCGGAGCTGGGCCTCTTGCCGTTCACCGAGCCCGAGCTGCACGGAGCCACGCGCAACCCCTACGACCCGGCTCGCAACTCGGGCGGCTCGAGCGGTGGCTCGGCGGCGCTGGTGGCCTCGGGTGCGCTGCCGATGGCGCACGCCAGCGACGGAGGCGGCTCCATCCGCATCCCCTCCTCGTGCTGCAACCTGTTCGGGTTGAAACCGTCCAGGGGCCGGGTGCCGGTCGGTCCGGACTACCAGGAGATCTGGCACGGCTTCGTCTGCGACCACGTGGTGAGCCGGACCGTTCGCGACAGCGCCGCCGCGCTGGACGTCGAGCAGGGGCCGGAGCCCGGCGCCCTGTACCACGCGCCTTCCCCGGCTCGACCGTACGTGGAGGAGGTGCGCCGGCCGCCACGGAAGCTACGCATCGCGCTCTCCGTGAGCCCGCACCTGCCCTCGCGCGTCGACCCGCGCTGCGCGGAGGCCGCACGGGCGGCCGGACGGATCTGCGAGTCGCTGGGTCACGTCGTGGAGGAGGCGGCGCCCGAGCTCCGTGCCCGTGAGCTGGCGAAGGCGTTCTTCACCATCGTGGTCTCCGAGCTGGCCGCGGACATCCGGCGCGGCGAGCAGCTGATGAAGAAGAAGGCGCGCCCGAGTGACTTCGAGGACGCGACCTGGCTGGTGGCGCTGCTCGCCCGGGAGGTGAGCGCGGTGGATTTCGCCAGCTCGATGGCGCTGCTGCGGGAGGTGACCCGTCAGCTGTCCGTGTTCCTCGAGACGTACGACGTTCTGTTGACTCCCACGCTCGCCCATCCGCCGCCGCTCATCGGCGAGCTGCTCCCGAAGGGCCTGGAGAGGCGGGTCCAGGCGCTCGCGGCGGCGACGTCGTCGTCACTCCTGCTCAAGCTCGGCGGGGGCATCGATGCGGCGGTGGATCGGGTGTTCGACTTCGTCCCCTTCACGCCGGTCGCGAACTTCTCGGGGCTGCCGGCGATGTCGGTGCCGCTCGCCGCGGTGGACGGGCTGCCCATCGGAGTCCAGTTCGTCGGACGGTTCGCGGACGAGGCGACGCTGCTCCAGCTCGCCGCGCAGCTCGAGCAGGCGGCGCCGTGGACGGGGCGGCGTCCGAAGGTCACCGCGGAGCCAGCGTGAGCGGAAGACGGCTCAACCAGAACCGCAACCAGACCCTACCGCGGTCCATGCAGTTCTCAGGACGCAGTCTCGAGCACGCCTGCTCAGGACGCTTGCCGTCCCGCTGGGAGCGGCGCAGATCTCGGAGGCGCTGAGCGGCGTCCCTCACCAGGCGCTGCAGCTCGCGTTCAGTCGCCTGGTTCTTCACCGCGCGAGAACAGCGGGCACGTGTCCCGGTGCAGGCCGACATCGATGCTCCGCCCATCCACGATGAGGGACAGTCTTCGAAAACTCGTCACCGAGGAAGAAACGGGGTGGGCGGATCCTCGGGTGGCCGAACTGTGCGGAGGGCTTGCTGTCGGACGAGGTCGTCGGGATCGTTCCAGAGTCGGGGGACGATCTCCGCCGGGGTGCTCCGGTTCCCGACGACGGCCAGCCGGATGTTGCGGTCGTCGCTCCTCGAGAAGCGCTCGAGGAACTCCGGCGGCGTCTTCGGATTCCATGCAACGCCGTGCAGGACGTTCGGATCGAAACTCGCCGCGAGCCGTCCTACCGTCGCTTCGGAGAGCTTCGGGTTCGAGGCGACGAAGGCCACCGTGTAAGGGTGGCTGGAGCTCGCGAGACGTTCGACCGATTCCGGGCGCACGTTCGGGTTCTGTGCGACCAGACGCATGACCGCGGTGCCGCGCGTGTTCTTGCCTTGGACGTCGTCGAACAGGGTTCCGTTTCGCTCGTGCAGTTCGGGTTCGGTTCGGAGCGTGATGCGGTCCAGCGTGTCGCCGCTCGCGCGAGGATTCCCCGCGACCGCGGCCAGCACGAAGGCGTCCCGACCGTAGATCCGGTTGTCGAGGACCTGACCCAGCTCGGGCTCCGACATCTGCTCCACCGCGCGGACCTTCCGTCCTCGAAGTAGCTCCGGCACGGTCTCCCACAGCGCCCAGCCGGCGACAGCGAGGACGAGCAGACCGGCGATGGCCATCCCACGCTCGCACAGGCGTCGGCCGTGGCTCCAACCGGAGGCGAGATAGCCGAGGCTCGCGCCGAGGATGGACCCTGGAACGGCGGACATGGCCGCGAGAGCAGGGACGACGAAGAGGATGCCCACCGGCGCGGTCGACGAGCTGGTCCAGAGCCGGGTCTTCGACAGCAGCACGGCCGCGGTCGCGATCGCGGCCAGCATGGCACCCGCCAGACCGCCCAGGACTGCCGCACGCACGGGGCGTGGTCTCGGTGCCGGGACGGAGCTCTCCGTCATCGTCGCCAGCCTCAGCTCTTCTCGAGCGCGTCCGCTTCCTCGGCGAGCTTCGTGTCGCGCGAGGTGAGGCCGCCCGCGTCGTGCGTCACCAGCGCGAGCGTCACCTTCGAGTAGCGGATGTCGATGTCCGGATGGTGGTCCGCCGCCTCCGCCGCGTCCGCCACCCGGTTCACGAAGGCCAACGACCCCCGGAAGTCCTTGAAGGTGAAGGTCCGGCGGATCATCCCGCCCTCCAGCGC
>DASROG010000314.1:0-3988 GCA_035646995.1 Myxococcaceae bacterium | reverse complement strand
ACCCCCGAATCATCGGGCGCACCGCCCGGCCGGGGGAGCGGCTGCCCGGCGATGTTCTGCCGCCAGGCGACCGGCCGACGCGCGGCGTCCAGCCCCGCCTCGACGCGATGGACGAACATCGGCCGGTAATACCCGCCGCGGATGTCGTCGTCGCGGGTCCAGACCACCTTGACCGGGACGCGCGCGGCCTTCGCGACCTCGGCCGCCTCGCGCACGAAGTCGGAGCTCGGGGTGGCACGTCTTCCGAAGCCGCCGCCGAGGAAGGTGGTGTGGATGGAGACTTGCTCGGGCCGGAGGCCGAGGACCTCGGCGGCGACCTTCTGGTCCATCGTCTGGAACTGGGTCCCGGTCCAGATCTCGCAGCGGTCTCCCTCGACCTTCACGGTGCAGTTCAAAGGCTCCATGGGCGCGTGGGCGAGGTAGGGGACGTCGTAGTCGGCCTCGAGGCGACGGCTCGACTTGCCCAGGGCGGCGCTCACGTTGCCCTTCGTGAGGGCGACGAGGCCGTCGGTCCGCGACTGTGCCCGGGCCTCGGCGCGCATGGCCTCGGTGTCGAGCGTCGCCCCGGGCCCGAGGTCCCAGTCGGTCTTGAGGGCGGCGCGGCCGAGCCTCGCTGCCCAGGTGTTGGTGGCGATCACCGCGACGCCGCTGGGGACCTGCACGACCTGCTCGACGCCCGCCACCTTCTTCGCCGCGGTCGCGTCGAAGGAGCGAAGCGTTCCGCCGAACGCGGGGGAGCGCGAGACCATCGCCACCCGAAGCCCGGGGAACTGAACGTCGATCCCGAAGATCGCCCGGCCGGTGATCTTCTCCGGAGTGTCGAGCCGGCGCATCGGCTTGCCGATGAGCCTCCACCGGTCGGGGGACTTGAGGGTGACCTTCTCGGGAGTGGGGAGCCCGGCGGCGCGCTCGGCGAGCTGTCCGAACGAGGCGCGCCGATCGCCACCGATGACGTACCCGTTCTCCACCCGGAGCTTGGCCGCATCGGTCTTCCATTGCTCCGCTGCAGCGCGCACGAGGAGCTGCCGCGCCGTCGCGCCGACGACGCGGTACCGCTCGAACTCGCTGTAGGTGGTGCTCGAGCCACCGGTCATCTGCGCGCCGAACGCCGTGTGGGCGTACACGGGCGCCGCGGGGGCGTGCTCGACGCGGACCCTCGACCAGTCACAGTCGAGCTCCTCGGCGACGAGCATCGGGAGGGTGGTCCAGATGCCCTGGCCCATCTCGGAGTGGGCGAGGAGGATGGTGACCGACTCGTCGGTCCCGATGCGGAGGAAGGCGTTCGGTGGGGGCAGCGGCTTCTTCGCCGCCGGCCCCGCGAGGAGCGCCTCGGCACGTCGAGGGACGATGAAGGCGATGACCAGTCCGGTCCCGGCGACGGCAGAGGAGCGGAGGAAGTCGCGTCGAGAGAGCACGCCCATGGCTAGGCCCCTCTCTTGAGCTCGGCAGCGCGGTGAACGGCGGCGCGGATCCGCTGGTAGGCGCCGCAGCGGCAGATGTTCCCGGAGAGGGCCGCATCGATGTCGTCGTCGGTGGGGCTCGGGTTCTCGGCCAGGAGCGCGACGGCGGTCATGATCTGGCCGGACTGGCAGTAGCCGCACTGGACCACGTCGATCTCCGCCCAGGCGCGCTGGACCGGGTGCGAGCCGTCAGGAGAGAGACCCTCGATGGTGGTCACCGGGCGGCTCCCCACGGCCGAGACGGGAGTCACGCACGCGCGTGCGGCCTTGCCGTCGAGGTGCACGGTGCACGCGCCGCAGAGGGCCATGCCGCAGCCGAACTTGGTGCCGGTCTGCCCGAGCACGTCCCGTAGCACCCACAGGAGCGGCGTGTCCGGGGGAACGTCGACCTCGCGCTCCTTGCCGTTGACGACGAGCTTCATGGGCCGCGACCTCCCGAACGTCCGGGAGGAGCTTCACTGAGGTGCTCACACTCCACCAGTGAAAAAACGTGAGGTGTGCAACCGGATGCTGTGCCGTCTAGGCGAGGCTGGTCCGGAGCGCGGCCAGGGCCTGGTCCACCTCGGCGGGGGTGTTGAAGACGGCCGCGGAGAGGCGGGCGTAGACGTTGGCGTAGGGGCTGGTGCTCCCGATGACCTTCTTCGACAGGAGCGCCTTCACCACGTCGTCCGGCTTCCGACCGGCGACCTCGAAGCAGCAGATGCCGGCCGAGAGGGCGGGATCGCGCGGAGTGTGCAGGGTGACGCCCTTCATGCTCGCCAGGCCGTCCTTGATGCGGCCGTTGAGCTCCGCGACGCGCGTCGCGACACGGCTGCGCCCCATCGCCTGGGCCATCTTGAAGGCGGCGACCGTCGCCCACTGATGCTCGAAAGCCACGAAGCCCCCGGGCGTCATCCGGCGAGCGCTGTTCGGGGTGCGCTCGGGACGGTTCTCGATCCAGGCCTCGTACTGCTCCAGGTCCGAGAAGCTCGGGACTAGCGGGCGGAGGCGCGCCCAGGAGTCCGCCCGTGCCCAGACGAGACCCGTGCCGCGCGGGCCGTAGATCCACTTGTGGG
This sequence comes from Myxococcaceae bacterium, assembly GCA_035646995.1. Lineage (GTDB taxonomy): Bacteria > Myxococcota > Myxococcia > Myxococcales > Myxococcaceae > RPRB01. The sequence goes on along the minus strand of DASROG010000314.1, from coordinate 1,473 downwards.
TCCCGGCGGAGAAGAAGTCCGCGCCCATCTCGGCCACGGTCTCGTCGACGCAGCCGAGGCCGTGAACGCCGTCCACCACCAGCAGGATACGGTCCTGGGCGTCTCGCTTCTGGTTGATCTCGGCGATCGCCTTGGAGATGGTCCGGATGGGGAGGCGGATCCCGCTCTGTGAATGCACCCAGGTGACGCCGACGGCGCGGGTCGCCGGACGGACCGCGTTGCGGATGCGGCCGACGATCTCGTCGACGCTGGCCTTGGAGGACTGGGTGAAGAGCGGAATCTTCCGGTAGGTCGCCCCGGTGCGCTCAGTCGCGAAGCGGATCGACTCGTGGTGCACGATGTGATCGTGCTCGGTGCAGAGGACCTCCTGGCCGGGCTTGAGCGGGAGGCCGTGGTAGATCAGCGCGAGTCCGGTCGTGGTGTTCGGGGTGAGGCAGACCTCGTCGGCCTTTCCGCCCAGGTACGCCGCGGCGGCCTCGCGGACCCGGCTCTGGACGTTGGCGGTCTCGGCCTCGAAGAGGCCCTGCTCAACGGTGAGGAAGGGATTCTCGTCGAGCGTCTTCCGCCAGGCGTCGATCGCGTCGCGGACCGGGGCCGGATGGGAGGCAATGTAGAACCCGGCGAAGTGGAGGTAGTCGGGGGCGAGCCGGAACTGGCTGCGGACGCTGGCCCAGTCATCCAGCTTGGGCGTGGCCGGGGTGGCGGCCTCGAGGGCGGCGAGGAGCCGTCCCGGGGCGAGCAGGGCGCCAGCGGCGACGCCCTGGCTGGCGAGAAACGCGCGGCGAGAGAGGGCCATCGGGACCTCCACGGCGGGGCAGGGGGCGACTCTACGCCGGTTCCCTCCCACATTCCCTCACCTTCGAGCGGGGAATTGGTCCCGACGGTGTGGACCCTCCCACAGCTGGGTCTGAGAGCCACACCCGTTCGCGACAGGCGGGGCAACGAAACGCCTGGCAAACTGTCGCCGGTTGACCCTTCTCCAGAAAGTCGCAGCGCGCCTGCGCGCGCTGCTGTCGGCGGACACCGACCAGGCATTGGTTCGCGCGCGGGGCTCCGGCGAGGTGCTGGTCGGGGCGATGCGTCTCGGACTGATCATGACGATCGTGGTCACGAACACGATCTTCGATCCGAGTGTCGTGACACACCCGTTGGGGGTCACGCTGACCTTCGCCGCGCCGCTCTATGCGCTGGCGATGCTCTTCCTCGCTTACCGCGTGCAGGGGTCGTGGATCTCATGGGCGAGCTGCGCTGTCGACGTGACGCTCATCACCATCACGCTCAGTCTCTTCGTGGTCAACGGAAAGCCCATGGGAGCGATCAACAATCGCTTCCTCTTCGAGACGTACGCCTTCGTGGCGATCAACTCGACGCTCCGGTTCGACTGGCGACTGTGTGCCTTCACCAGCGCGCTCGCGATTCTCCAGTACGTCGGACTGAGCTCCTACGTCGCAGCTCACTGGGATCTCCTGAACC
>DASROG010000313.1:0-7973 GCA_035646995.1 Myxococcaceae bacterium | reverse complement strand
TGCCGTTGCCGACGGCGATGACCTTGCCCTCGAGCGGCTTCTCCTTGGCGGTGTCGGGGATGATGATCCCCCCCTTGGTCTTGTTCTCCTCGGCGACGCGCTTGACGATCAGCCGGTCCTGCAGCGGGCGAATCTTCATCTTCGTTCCCTCGTGCATCGTTGGTGTTTGGGTTGCGCGGGTTAGCACTCTCACTGCACGAGTGCCAAGCCCTGGGCGCGGGGCACAATAACCGTCGCGATCGACCTGTCAAGGCAGCCCTGCCACTCCGGAAGCGAGGAGAAACCTTGGGCTTTTCGGCCCTGCAGTCCGGCCGGCCAGCACTCTCCACCCTCGAGTGCGAACGGGAGTTCTGGCAGACCGAGGACCGGAGTGCCAGCGCAACCCCTCGGAATTGCTCGGGTCGGGGGTGCACGCGGATGCCAGGCGTTGATACTCTTGCGGGGCAAGCCCCGGATGGATCTCGTCGCTGTCACCTCCCTGAAGCAGTTCTTCAAGTCACTTCTGGACGAGGCGCTGGGCCAGACCGGACTCGACGTCGCTGAGGTCACCGAGTTCTACCTGGCGAATCTCCTCGCCGAGTTCGCCGCCGCCGACCGGCTGTTCGCACCCGACGAGCTGGGCGGTGCCGGGGAGCCGCTGGCGCTGCTCTACCACCGGGCGCAGTCGGCCGAGCGCGAGGAGCGGATCCGCATCCTCCGAAAGCTGGGCGACGTCTCGCTCTACAAGGCCGGCTTCTTCGCCGGGGCGCTCCGGGAGAGCGTGGTCGGCCAAGGCTACACCATCGACATGGGCCGGGCCGCGTACGCGCAGGTGGCCACCATGGCCCGCGGCGGCTTCGCCCACGTCTACGACGAGCTGGGCCGGAAGTTCCGGCCGCTGGTCGAGGTGCTGGAGGGCATCGCCGCCCGCTCGGCGGCAAGGAGCTCGCCGGCCGGTGCGCTCCGGGTCTACGAGTCCTGGCGCCGCACCGGCAGCGACACCCTGGAGAGGGTGCTCGTCGATGCGGGCCTCCTGCCCCGGGGTGGAGGGCTCCCCAACTAATGGCGGAGACCGAGTGGGTTGGTCGGATGATTGCGCCGCAATTCGCTGACGAGGTCGAGGAGCGAGGAGAGAGCGGGGCCCGCGCCCCGTGACCGACGAGCGACGCGGAGATCGACGGCGAGGGCAAGCAAGGGCCGATCAACCTGCCCGGTTTCCGCCATGAAGCTCGTCGACGAGGTCCAGGACCAGCTCCAGGCGATCTACGACATCGAGTGTCCGCGGGCCTCGGAGTTCCTCCTCCACCCCGAGCAGGCGCGGCTGCTCCGTTCTCCAGGCGCGGACGAGGAGCTGTGGGTGCGAGAGGACGAGGATGGCCTGGAGATCGGCCTCTACTTCTCGCCCGCGCTCCGGACGCGGCTCGAGGCGCGCTCGCTCCGGGACACCGCCTGGCTCGCCCCCGGGCTCGACGCGTACTGCCGGCTGGCCGAAGGGGTGAGCCACTTCCTCTACCTGGCGTGGTCCGCGGCCCTGGGACGGCGACTGACGATCCTCGAGCTCGAGGTCCAGGCCGAGGTGGACAAGTTCGCGAGCCTGGTGCTCCGCCAATGGCCCTCGCTCGAGGGCGGCTCGGCTCGCGAGCTCCACGTCCGCCTGTTCCGGGACGTCTCGTACCGGCCCGGGCTGTCCCCGGAGGAGGAGGCCCGGTACGTGGAGGCCAACCGCCTCGCGGCGCTCTTCACTGCCCGGCTCCTCGCCCACGTGATGGCCCGACGCCTGGACCGGCTGCTCGAGGCGCTCAGGTACGCCTACAGGCTCGGGGCGGAGGCCAAGCTGCAGCACCTGGCGCGCGCCGGTTGAGGGTCCTGGTACAGTCCCCGGGTTGCCCGTGACGAAGCTCTCTCTCCTCGCGGTGGACCCCGACCTCCAGTCGGCCCGCGCACTTTCCGAGGCCTTCACCCGTGCCGAGATCGGGTTCCGGGCGGTGCCGGACCTCCGCCGGGCGCTGACCGTGCTCCGCTCCACGCCGGTGGACGTGGTGCTGGCGGTGGGGAATCTGGACACACCGCTCGTGTCGCAGACGCTCGGGACCCTGGCGCACGATGCGACGCTCTCCCGGCTCCCGGTGGTGATCCTCGGGGACCAGCCCCTGGACGCCACCTTCGTCTCGCAGATGCGAACCGGGGTGGTGGAGATGCTGCTGCGGCCCTTCCAGGCCTTCGAGCACCCGGACCGGGTGCGCCAGGTGGTCGCCGAGCTTCCGGAGCGCAGCGGCCGGGTGGTGGGGTTCGAGGCCCTCCGGATGGTGGAGCACATCCAGCGCACCTTTCGCTCCGGGGCGCTGAAGCTGAATCCCGGCACGCCGGGCGAGAGCCAGGCGCTCTTCACCCACGGCGTCCTGCGGGGAGCGAAGCACCGCGAGGCGCGGGGAGAGGTCGCGCTCGCGGCGATGCTGGCGCTCCCCCGTGCCCCCTGGGCCTTCGTCCAGCTGAGCGGTCAGGAGGGGGAGGGGACCGGCGTCGCCATCCACCTGGACAAGAATCCGGCCGTCCCGCCGCCCTCCATGGAGCAGAGCGGGTACGACATCGTTCCGGAGGGGGCGCCGGAGGTGCTCCTCGCCGAGGGCACCGGACCCATCGATGCCGAGGCCGACGCGGAGGGCGAGCAGCTGCTGGTGATGGAGTCGGTGACCCCCACGCCCGCGCCACCGCACGTCCCCATCCTCCTCGTGGACGACGACGAGGAGCTCTGCCGCATGTTCGGGGCGCTCTTCCGGCGGAAGGGGTTCGACGTCACCACCGCCCCGGACGGGCTCGCCGGCTACGAGTCGGCGGTCTCCGGCAACTTCGAGCTGCTCATCGCCGACCTCAACATGCCCAAGATGGACGGCTGGGGGCTGCTCCGGCTGATCCGCGACGACCACCGCACCCGAGAGCTGCCGTTCGCGATGCTGAGCTGCCAGGACGTCTACCGCGAGTCGCTCAGGGCGCTGGACGCGGGCGCACAGGCCTACTTCCCCAAGACGCTCCGGCTCGAGGCGCTGGTCAGCCAGGTGCAGTCGCTGCTCCAGCCGAGGCAGCAGGCCCGGGCGGAGATCAGCGGGGGCACGGTGCGCTCCATCCCGGTGGGGCACCTGGGCGTCCAGTGGACGCTGCGCGAGCTCGCCGCCGCGGGCCTGACCGGCACCCTCCGGGCCCGGGACAGCTGGGCCACCTACGAGGTGGTGTTCCGCGACGGGCGGGCCATCCACGCCTCGGCCCAGACCGGCTCCCATCAGGCTGTGGGCGAGCGCGCGCTCAACGCCTTCGTCGCCAGTCGCTGCACCGAGGCCACCTGGAACCCGGAGCTGGCCGGACTCCGGCAGACCCTGATGCTTCCGGTCCCCGAGCTCCTGGTGCGGGCCAGCCAGCTGCTCAACGACAATGCCCGGCGGCTCCGTGACGGGCTGATGGTCAACCCGCTGGAGATCCACGTGAACCCCGAGCTGTACGAGGTCTACGTGCGGAACGGGCCGCAGCAGTGGCTGCCCGCGGCGCGTCTCCTCTGCGAGCAGGGGCTGCCGCCGCGAGAGGTGCTGGCGCGGCTGGACGAGTCCCCCGTCGAGCTGGAGGAGGTGCTGAGGGACCTCATCCGGCGGGGGGTGGTGTCGCTGAGCGCGCCGCCGTCCTAGACAGCCTAAAGGGCAGCCTTGGGCCCGTCGGCGTCGTACTTGCCGGACAGCGTCTCGCGCACGTCCCGATCGAACTTCACCCGGCCGGTGGCGACCTCGCGGAGCGACAGCACGGGGGGCTTGTTCTTCGAGGTCTCGATGAGCGGCCGGGCACCCGCCATCAGCTGACGGGCCCGCTTCGCCGCGAGCAGCACCAGGGCGAAGCGGTTGTCGACCAGGGGGAGGCAATCTTCGACTGTGACGCGGGCCATGCTCTTGAAACCTCGGGTCGGGAGGACCCCCCGCGGGGGGGCGGCAGGGAGTGGACGTAACGGCAGGCGAGGGGGGGTGTCAAGGCGAGGCCGCCTCCCTACCTTCGCCCGGGCATGGGCGAGGCGCGGCACCCGAACCATCCCGGCGAGCTCTCCACCGAGGCGGCGGCGGCGGAGCGGATGCGGGACGGGGACGAGCTGGGGGCGCGGGCCCGGGCCATCCAGGTCGTCCAGCGGGCCGGGGTGCCCTTCCTGGTGGGTGGGGCGTACGCCTACGCCCACTACACCGGCATCTACCGGGACACGAAGGACCTCGACCTCTTCATCCGTCCAGCCGACGTGGAGCGCGCGCTGGAGGTCCTGGCCGGGGACGGCTGGCGCACCGAGCACCATCCCGATGGCTGGCTGGCGAAGGGCTTCAAGGGCGAGTACTTCGTCGACCTCATCTTCAGCTCGGGGAACGGCGTGGCGGTGGTCGACGACGTCTGGTTCGAGCACGCGATCCCCGGCCGGGTCTTCGGTCAGGAGGTCTCGCTCGTCCCGCCCGAGGAGATGATCTGGAGCAAGGCCTTCGTCATGGAGCGGGAGCGCTTCGACGGGGCGGACGTGGCCCACCTGATCCGCGCGATGGGCCCGAGGCTCGACTGGGACCGCCTCCTCCGGCGCTTCGAGCGGTACTGGGAGGTCCTGCTCGCCCAGCTGATGCTCTTCCGGTTCGCCTATCCCAGCGACCGCGACGTGGTGCCGGACCGGGTGATGACCGGGCTCCTCTCGCGCGCGGTGGAGACCTTGAAGTCCGGGCCCGAGGAGGAGCGCGTCTGCCGGGGAGACCTCATGTCCCGGGTCAACTACCGGCTCGACATCGACAGCTGGGGGTACGCCAGCGGTCGGGAACGGGACGAGCAAGAGCGAGGAGTCGTCGGTGGCACGGGATCCGAATATCAAGATCCGGGTGGCAGCATCCGGTGACCTCCACTGCCGGGATGACCAGCACGGCCGGTTCCGGAACTTCGTCAAGCACGTGAACGAGGTCGCCGACCTGCTGCTGCTGTGCGGCGACCTGACCGACCGCGGCACACCAGAGGAGGCGCGCACGCTGGCCGAGGACCTCACTGCGCTCCGCATCCCCTGCGTGGCGGTGCTCGGCAACCACGACCACGAGGGAGCGTCCAGCAAGCAGATCTGCTCCGAGCTGGCCAAGGCCAATGTCCGGGTGCTCGACGGCGACCACTTCGTCTTCGAGAAGGTCCTGGGCGTCGCAGGCATCAAGGGCTTCGGCGGCGGGTTCGGTCGGGCCACCCTTCAGGCGTTCGGCGAGGGGCCGATCAAGGCCTTCGTCCAGGAGGGCGTCTCCGAGTCGCTGAAGCTCGAGGCCGCGCTGGGGCAGCTCGAGACCGAGAGGAAGGTCGTGATGCTCCACTACAGCCCGGTTCACGACACCTGTGTGGGAGAGCAGCCGGAGCTCATGCCTTTCCTCGGCACCAGCCGGCTGGCCTACCCCATCGACCACTACGGAGCGGCGGTGGTGTTCCACGGCCACTCGCACTTCGGCTCGCGGGAAGGCAAGACTCCGGGGGGAATCAGGGTGCTGAACGTGGCGATGCCGCTCCTGGCGAAGACCACTCCCGAGCAGCGGTTCGCCCTGGTGGAAGTGTAGGTCAGGGCGGCCGCAGGCGGGGTCCGCGTCGGGGTGATGTCAGGGGGGAATAGTCGGCGAGGTCACGGCGGCCGCGGTCCGAGTACAGGGCGGCCGCAGGCGGGGTCCGCGTCGGGGCCGCAGTCCTAGTAGGCTCCTGAGAAGCGATGGACTTCTTCCAGGACCCTCCGCGCCTCGAGAACCAGTACGACGGCGATCTCCTGCTCCGGAGCTGGCTGCTGCGCACCTTGCCGGACTCGGTCCGGCGGGCGATCGAGCCCGAGCTGCGCGAGATGGGAGAGCTGGCGGCGACGACGCTGCTCGAGCTGTCGACGCGCGGTCGGCGGGACGAGCCGGAGCTGGTGCCGTTCGACCCCTGGGGCCGGCGGATCGACGAGATCCGCGTGCCGGAGGCCTGGCGCGCCTTCGCCCGGGTGGCGGCGGAGTGGGGGCTGGTGGCGATCCCCCACGAACGGGAGCACGGCGCCTTCTCCCGAATCCACCAGGGCGCCCTGGTCCACCTCTTCGGCCCCTCGACCTCCATCTACACCTGCCCCCTGGCGATGAGCGACGGTGCGGCCACCACGCTCCTCGCCCACGGCAATGCGGCCCTGGTCGAGCGGGCGATGCCGCGGCTCACCAGCAGGGACCCCGCGCTGGCATGGACCAGCGGGCAGTGGATGACCGAGCGGACCGGCGGGTCGGACGTGGGGCAGAGCCTGACCCGCGCGGTGCGCGACGGCGAACGCTGGCGCCTCCACGGCAGCAAGTGGTTCACCTCCGCCACCACCAGCGAGATGACGCTCACCCTGGCACGTCCGGAAGGGAACCCCGGAGGGGGGAAGGGGCTGGCGCTGTTCTACCTCGAGCTCCGGCGGGAGGACGGGACGCCCAACGGCCTCCGCGTCCTCCGGCTCAAGGAGAAGCTCGGAACGCGAATGCTTCCCACCGCGGAGGTGGAGCTGGACGGCGCGGTCGCCATCCCCGTCATTGGGCTCTCCGACGGGGTCCGGGCCATCGCCCCGATGCTGCAGATCACCAGAACGTGGAATTCGCTCTGTGCGGTGTGCTCGATGCGCCGGGGCGTCGCGCTGGCCCGCGACTACGCGAAGCGGCGCTCGGCGTTCGGGGCACGTCTGGCGGACAAGCCGCTCCACGTGCAGACCCTGGCCGAGCTCGAGGCCGAGTACCAGGCGGCGTTCCTCCTCACCTTCCGATTGCTGGAATTGCTGGGGAAGGTGGAGGCCCAGGAGGCCACCGACTGGGAACGGAGGCTGGTGCGCACGCTGCAGCCGGTGACCAAGCTGCTCACCGGCAAGCAGGCCGTGGCGCACGCGAGCGAGGTGCTCGAGGCGTTCGGCGGGGCAGGGTACATCGAGGACACCGGGCTGCCGGCCCTGCTGCGCGACGCACAGGTGCTGCCCATCTGGGAGGGGACGACCAACGTCCTCTCCCTCGATCTGATGCGCGCGCTCACCGGTGAGGGGGGGCTACGCGACGTGGACGCCGAGCTGAGCCGGGCCCTGGGCCTCGCCACCGACGAGGCGCTCGTCCCCGTCCGGTCGCGTGCCCGCGCGCTGATGGACGCCGCGGGCGGATGGTTCGGGGTCGCCCACCAGGGCGGCCCGGCGGAGCTCGAGGGTGGGGCGCGGCGGTTCGCGCTTGCCGTCGGTCGAGCGCTGCAGCTGGCGCTCGCCGCCGAGCACGCGCAGTGGCTGCTGGGACGTGGCGACCGGACCGGACTGGCCGTCGCCCGGCAGCTGGTCGCGCTCAGCCCGGTGCCGGACCTGGTCGGGGTGCTCGACGGCCGGGAGGCCAGGGCCTGTTCCGGGCTCGAGGACTGACGTCATGCGGGAAACCTTGGGAGAGCGCATCGCCTGGCGCTGGAGACGGGGGCGAGGGGTCTGCTGGCGTGCAGACGGCACCGCGCGTCGGCACTTTTGCGGCAGGCGTGCGTAGCTTGTGAACCGACCATGCGTCCGGCTTTCAACTTCGACTGGGTCGACGAGCGACTGGCAGTGGGTGGCCGCTTCCCGATGGAGGCGGCAGAGCAGCTCGCGCGCCGCGAGGGCATGGGTGCCATCGTCGACCTCCGGGTGGAGACCTGTGACGACGAGGCGACGCTCCGCGTACACGGCCTCGAGTTCCTCCACCTTCCCACCGTGGACTGCTGCGCCATCGCGCCCCGGATGATCGACGACGGGGTGGAGTGGGTCGGGACCCGGCTCGACACCGGCACCCGGGTGCTGATCCACTGCGAGCACGGCGTCGGCCGGAGCGCGCTCCTGGCGCTGTGCGTCCTGGTCGGGCGAGGGGTCGCGCCGCTCGATGCGATGAACCGGATCAAGACGGCCCGCCCGGTCGTGTCCCCCGCCCCGGAGCAGCTCGAGGCGTTCCGCACCTGGGCGGGCCGTCTTGATCCGGTTCATCGCATCG